>NZ_JAPHVK010000012.1:0-81709 GCF_028680565.1 Kingella sp. SNUBH-2017 | reverse complement strand
AAACGCGTACTGCGCAAATACAATGGAATCGACCGTAAATCTTTCCCGCTGTTCTTGAAAGAATGCGAGTTCCGTTTTAACTTTGGCGCACCTTCCGAGCAGCTTAAAGTGCTGCGCCGGTGGTGTGGAATTTAGGGCTTATCTAGTACAGCCCCAAAAATAAACGCTCTTTTCATCCCGCAGGCAGCCTGAAAACGCTGCCTGCCTGTTATTACAAGGAAAAACCATGTCTTTGCAAAACATCATCGAAACCGCCTTTGAAAACCGCGCCGACATCAGCCCCGCCAGCGTGTCTTCCGAAGTGAAGCAGGCCGTTGAAGAAACCCTGCGCCTGCTCGATTCGGGCGAGTTGCGCGTTGCCGAGCGCCTGGGTGTGGGCGAGTGGAAAGTGAACGAATGGGCGAAAAAAGCCGTGCTGCTCTCTTTCCGCATTGCCGACAACGAAGTGCTCAACGACGGCGTGAACAAGTATTTCGACAAAGTGCCGACCAAATTCGCCGATTGGAGCGAAGAAGAATTCCGCGCCGCCGGTTTCCGTGCCGTGCCCGGCGCCGTTGCCCGCCGCGGCAGCTTCGTCGGCAAAAACGTGGTGCTGATGCCGTCTTATGTGAATATCGGCGCCTATGTGGACGAAGGCGCGATGGTCGATACCTGGGCGACTGTCGGCTCCTGCGCCCAAATCGGCAAAAACGTGCATTTGAGCGGCGGCGTCGGCATCGGCGGCGTACTCGAACCGCTGCAAGCCAGCCCCACCATTATTGAAGACAACTGCTTTATCGGTGCGCGCTCGGAAATCGTCGAAGGCGTGATTGTCGAAGAAGGCAGCGTGATTTCGATGGGCGTGTTTATCGGCCAGTCCACCAAAATCTACGACCGCACCACCGGCGAAATCCACCAGGGCCGCGTGCCCGCCGGCTCGGTTGTAGTCTCCGGCTCGATGCCCGCCCAAGACGGCAGCCACAGCCTGTATTGCGCGGTGATTGTGAAACGCGTCGATGCGCAAACCTGCGCCAAAACCGGCGTCAACGAACTGCTGCGCGGGGTTTGAAGCAGCCTGAAAAGGCTTCGGTAAGTAAAAACGAAAAGGCAGCCTGAAAAATATTTTTCAGGCTGCCTTTGGCATGCGCCTAGATGGCTGGGACGGCGCCGGCTGCAAATGTTCAAGACCGTAAACTTTTTATCCGCCTGCCAAACGGCGAAACGCAATGCGGCAGGGCAGCTCTATTTTGATAATAGGAGTTATTATCAAAATCTCATTGAAAATATTGGACTTTCTTGGCTTTTTTGCGCATCAAAAACTTTCACGAGGTTATGAAATTGGGTAAAATGCCGCGTTACGAAAATTAACATTCAGTAAAGGTGGCACTATGCTGGCCAATTACTTTCCCGTTTTGGTTTTTATGCTGATCGGCCTGGCCGCCGGCATTCTGTTTCTGGCCTTGGGCACGCTGTTGGGACCCAAGCGCCATTACGCCGAAAAAGACGCGCCGTTTGAGTGCGGCTTCGAGGCTTTTGAAAACGCAAGGATGAAGTTCGACGTGCGCTACTACCTGGTGGCGATACTCTTCATTCTCTTTGATTTGGAAGTGGCTTTTATGATCCCGTGGGCGGTGGTGTTTAAAGACTTGGGCATGGCCGGTTTCTGGCCGATGCTGGTGTTTATCGCCGTTTTGGGCATAGGCTTTGTTTACGAATGGAAAAAAGGTGCGCTGGAATGGGAATAGAAGGCGTTTTGAATAAAGGTTTCATCACCACCAGCGCGGATACCGTGCTCAACTACATGCGCACCGGCTCGCTGTGGCCGGTGACTTTCGGTTTGGCCTGCTGCGCGGTGGAGATGATGCACGCCGGTATGGCGCGCTACGACCTTGACCGCTTCGGTATTATCTTCCGCCCGTCGCCGCGCCAGTCTGATCTGATGATAGTCGCCGGCACGCTGTGCAACAAAATGGCGCCCGCCCTGCGCCGCGTGTACGACCAGATGGCCGAGCCGCGCTGGGTGCTGTCTATGGGTTCCTGCGCCAACGGCGGCGGCTACTACCATTATTCCTATTCCGTGGTGCGCGGCTGCGACCGCATCGTGCCGGTGGACGTGTACGTTCCCGGCTGCCCGCCCACTGCCGAAGCGCTGCTTTACGGCCTGATTCAGCTTCAGGGCAAAATCAAGCGCACTTACACCATTGCCCGCAACTAGGAGCGCGCCATGCATGTAAACGATTTGCACGCCGCCGTGCAGCGGCTGTTGGGCGACAAGGCCAGCGCCGTGCTGCTGGCGTTCGGCGAAGTAACCGTTGAGACCCGCCCCGAGCACTACATCGACATTATGACCACCCTGCGCGACCACGAAGAGCTGCATTTCGAGCTGTTGGTGGATTTGTGCGGCGTCGATTACAGCACTTATAAAAACGAAGCATGGCAGGGTAAGCGCTTTGCCGTGGTCTGCCAGCTTTTGTCGGTGAAAAACAACCAGCGCATCCGCGTGCGCGTGTGGGCGGACAACGACGATTTTCCGGTTGTCCAAACCGTTACCCCGATTTACAACAGCGCCGACTGGTACGAGCGCGAAGCCTTCGATCTCTACGGCATTATTTTCAACGACCACCCCGACCTGCGCCGCATCCTGACCGACTACGGCTTTGTCGGTCATCCTTTCCGCAAGGATTTCCCCATTTCCGGTTATGTGGAAATGCGTTACGACGAAAAAGAAAAACGCGTGATCTACCAGCCGGTTACCATCGAGCCGCGCGAGATTACCCCGCGCGTTGTCCGCGAGGAGAACTACGGTGGCCACTAAACTCAGAAACTACACCATCAACTTCGGCCCGCAGCACCCCGCCGCCCACGGCGTATTGCGCATGATTTTGGAATTGGACGGCGAAACCATCGTCCGCGCCGACCCCCATATCGGCCTGCTGCACCGCGGCACCGAAAAGCTGGCCGAAACCCGTACCTTCCTGCAAACCCTGCCCTATATGGACCGCTTGGACTACGTTTCCATGATGGTCAACGAGCAGGCCTACTGCCTGGCGGTGGAAAAACTGCTTGGCATCGACATCCCCATCCGTGCCAAATACATCCGCACCATGTTTGCCGAGGTAACGCGCATCCTGAACCACCTGATGGGTGTCGGTTCGCACGCGCTCGACATCGGCGCCATGACCGCCATTCTTTACGCCTTCCGCGACCGCGAAGACCTGATGGATCTGTACGAAGCCGTCTCCGGCGCGCGCATGCACGCTGCCTACTTCCGTCCCGGCGGCGTGTATCGCGATTTGCCCGACTTTATGCCCAAATACGAGCCGAGCAAATACCGCAGCGCCAAAGTGTTAAAAGAACTCAACGCCTGGCGCGAAGGCAGCATGCTCGACTTTATCGATGCCTTCTGCGAGCGCTTTCCGTCGCGCATCGACGATTTGGAAACCCTGCTTACTGACAACCGCATCTGGAAGCAGCGTACCGTCGGCATCGGCGTGGTCTCGCCCGAGCGTGCCATGCAAAAAGGCTTTACCGGCGTGATGCTGCGCGGTTCCGGCATCGAATGGGACGTACGCAAAACCCAGCCCTACGAAGTCTATGACCAAATGGACTTCGACATCCCCGTCGGCGTCAACGGCGATTGCTACGACCGCTACCTGTGCCGTATCAACGAAATGCGCCAGTCCACCCGCATCATCAAACAATGCGCCGACTGGCTGCGCGTCAACCCCGGCCCGGTGATTACCGACGACCACAAAGTCGCCCCGCCCAAACGCACCGAAATGAAGCTCGGCATGGAAGATTTGATCCACCATTTCAAACTCTTCACCGAAGGCATGCACGTACCCGAGGGCGAAACCTATACCGCCGTCGAACATCCCAAAGGCGAATTCGGCATCTACCTGATTTCCGACGGCGCCAACAAACCTTACCGCCTGAAAATCCGCGCCCCCGGCTTCGCCCACCTGCAAGGTATGGACGAAATGGCCAAAGGCCACATGCTGGCCGACGTCGTCGCCATCATCGGCACTCAGGACATCGTATTCGGAGAGGTGGACAGATAATGTTATCCGCAGAATCCCTGAAACAAATCGACACCGAGCTGGCCAAATACCCCGCCGACCGCCGCCGATCCGCCATTATGGGCGCGCTGCGCATCGCCCAAACCGAAAAAGGCTGGCTCGCCCCCGAAACCATCGAGTTTGTCGCCGAATACGTCGGCATCAGTCCCGCGCAGGCCTACGAAGTCGCTACTTTTTACAATATGTACGACATCAAACCGGTGGGCAAATACAAACTCACCGTCTGCACCAACCTGCCCTGCGCCCTGCGCGGCGGCGTCGATGCCGGCGAATACCTGAAGAAAAAACTCGGCATCGGCTACGGCGAAACCACCGCCGACGGCAAATTCACCCTGGTCGAAGGCGAATGCATGGGCGCCTGCGGCGACGCCCCGGTGATGCTGCTCAACAACCACAAAATGTGCAGCTTTATGACCGAAGAAGCCATCGAAGAGAAACTGGCCGAACTGCAATAGGCAGCCTGAACAAGCAGCCTGAAAGTCCCAAAGGCTGTCTGAAACCCGTAGGTCGGATACTTGTATCCGACAACCGTCCCAAGGCGGCAGTAAAGCAGCCTGAAAACCCGTAGGGTGCGCACCGCGCACCGGCAAAGCAGCCTGAAACCCTAAACCACCTGACGGACGTTATCAGCTTACGCAAGTCCGTTACGCTCCCCCCGCACAGACGGGAATCTTGGTAGCGCAACAATAACTGCCAAGCCTGCCCGCCGTCGAAACCCAAACAAGATTCCCGCCTACGCAGGAATGATTGAAGTAGGAAAACCTGTTTTCAGACGGCCTTAAAAGCAGCCTGAAAACCAAACAGGCCGTCTGAAAGGCCGCCCGAACCGAACAAACCAAACAAACCGAGCAAGCACCATGGCTATTTACCAAACAGGCGTGATTTTCGACAACGTGGACACCCGCGATCCCGAATGCTGGACGCTGGAAGCTTATCTCAAACGCGGCGGCTATCAGGCGCTGAAAAAAATCCTGTTCGAAAACCTGAGCCAAGACGACGTGATCGCCGAAGTCAAAGCCTCCGGCCTGCGCGGCCGCGGCGGCGCGGGCTTTCCCACCGGTCTCAAATGGAGCTTTATGCCCCGCTCCTTCCCCGGCACCAAATACGTCGTTTGCAATACCGACGAAGGCGAGCCCGGCACCTTCAAAGACCGCGACATCATCTTCTTCAATCCCCACGCCCTGATCGAAGGCATGATTATCGCCGGTTACGCCATGGGCGCGCCCGCCGGCTACAACTACATCCACGGCGAAATCTTCGAAGGCTACCAGCGCTTTGAAGCCGCGCTGGCGCAGGCGCGCGCGGCCGGCTATCTCGGCCAGAACATTCTCGGCAGCGAGTTCTCCTTTGAACTCTATGCCGCCCACGGCTACGGCGCCTATATCTGCGGCGAAGAAACCGCCTTGCTCGAATCGCTGGAAGGCAAAAAAGGCCAACCGCGCTTCAAGCCGCCGTTCCCCGCATCCTTCGGCCTGTACGGCAAGCCCACCACCATCAACAACACCGAAACCTTTTCTTCCGTCCCCTTTATCATCCGCGACGGCGGCCAGACCTTTGCCGACAAAGGCATCGAAAACGCCGGCGGCACCAAGCTGTTTTCCATTTCCGGCCATATCGAGCGCCCGGGCAACTACGAAGTGCCGCTGGGTACGCCGTTCGCCAAAATCCTTGAAATGGCCGGCGGCATGAAAAACGGCAAAAAACTCAAAGCCGTGATTCCCGGCGGCTCGTCCGCGCCGGTGCTGCCCGCCGACATCATGATGGAATTGAACATGGACTACGATTCCATCGCCAAAGCCGGCTCGATGCTCGGTTCGGGCGCGATTATCGTGATGGACGAAGACGTGTGCATGGTCAAAGCGCTCGAGCGCCTGAGCTATTTCTACCACGAAGAATCCTGCGGCCAATGCACCCCCTGCCGCGAAGGCACCGGCTGGCTGTACCGCATCGTCCACCGCATCGCCAACGGCCAGGGTCGCATGGAAGACTTGGATCTGCTCGATTCCGTCGGCAACAACATGGCCGGACGCACCATCTGCGCCCTGGCCGACGCCGCCGTCTTTCCCGTGCGCAGCTTTACCAAACACTTCCGCGACGAGTTTGTGCACTACATCGAGCACGGCGGGCCGATAAAGCCCCATAAATGGTGTTAGCCATATAGTGCAGCCTGAAATTTTTGAGATGGCGCGAGTTATTTTTTGTTATAGCAAGGAAAGGCTGATGAAAAAAACAGCCGCATGGATTCTATTTACCGCATTTGCCGCATGGAACACGCCGCAGGCATTGGCTGGAAATCATGAAGATGCCCAAAAAATTGCAGTGGTCAAAGGATTTTTGGACTGCAACGCCAAAGGTGCGTGCCTTAATGAAAAAACCGCCGATACGGCGACCAAACGCTTCCTCAGCAGGACGGCAGTTGCGGTGCTGAATCAAGAGAAAGGGCGTTTTCAGGCGGATGATGATTGCAGCGCGGTGATTCCCAGATGTTACAGCGGCCTTTGGTCGGAACCCGGCAACGGCGGCTTTACGTGGCATACGCCCAAGTTTACGGTGCAGGGCAACACGGTATCCGCTGATTTCGGCAAGACGGACGGTGTAGCCCGTTTCAAGCTGGTCAGGGAAAACGGACAGTACAAAATAGACAATTCCATCCACGTGTTGCCTGCTTATTCAACACAATGGTGGCGGTAACACTGTGCAGGCTGCCTGAAACAGTAGTCAAGCAAGCGTAGGTTGGGTCTAGACCCAACAGAAACACAAAGGCAGCCTGAAACGTAAAAAAGCCACCCGAAACCCGTAGGTCGGATACCCGTATCCGACAAGCCGCTCCAAGCGGCTGTAAGGTAGCCTGAAAACCGGCAACGCAAGTTTCAGCGAAGTGAAAAAACACCCCGAGGCCGTCTGAACGCCGCAAACCGCGTTTTCAGGCCGCCGCAAACCATTACCCATTCAAATAAAACCCCGTAACTAGGAAACCACCATGTTACAAATCGAAATCGACGGTAAAGAAGTCTCGGTAGAGCAGGGTGCGACGGTGATCGAAGCCGCGCAGAAGCTCGGCACCTACATCCCGCACTTCTGCTACCACAAGAAACTTTCCATTGCTGCCAACTGCCGCATGTGCCTGGTGGAAGTGGAAAAAGCGCCCAAGCCGTTGCCCGCCTGCGCCACGCCGGTAACCGACGGCATGGTGGTGCGCACCCATTCCGAAAAAGCGCGTCAGGCGCAGGAAGGGGTGATGGAGTTTCTGCTGATCAACCACCCGCTCGATTGTCCGGTATGCGACAAGGGCGGCGAGTGCCAGTTGCAGGACTTGGCGATGGGCTACGGCAAAACCACCAGCCGCTACACCGAAGCCAAACGCGCCGTGGTCGGCAAAGACATGGGCCCCTTGATTTCCGCCGCCGAAATGAGCCGCTGCATCCACTGCACCCGCTGCGTGCGCTTTACCGAAGAAATCGCCGGCGAGCAGGAAATCGCCATGGCCTACCGCGGCGAGTTCTCCGAAATCATGCCCTTTGTCGGTAAAGTGGTGGAAACCGAATTGTCGGGCAACGTTATCGACCTGTGCCCCGTCGGCGCACTCACCAGCAAACCCTTCCGCTTCAATGCCCGCACCTGGGAATTGAGCCGGCGCAAATCCGTGTCCGCCCACGACTCTTTGGGCAGCAACCTGATTGTGCAGGTGAAAGAACACACCGTGCGCCGCGTGCTGCCGCTGGAAAACGAAGCCATCAACGAATGCTGGCTGTCCGACCGCGACCGCTTCGCCTACGAAGGCCTGTACCACGACAGCCGCCTGAAAAACCCGAAAATCAAGCAGGGCGGTGAATGGATCGATGTTGATTGGAAAACCGCGCTCGAATATGTGCGCACTTCGCTGGACTGCGTCGGTAAAGACGGACAGCAGGATCAAATCGGCATCTGGGCCAACCCGATGAATACCGTCGAAGAGCTGTATCTGGCGAAAAAACTGGCGCAGGGTCTCGGCATCAAACATTTCGACACCCGCCTGCAAGCGCAGGATGCCCGTCTGCAAGGCAGCCTGAAAGGCGCGCAATGGCTCGGCCAGAGCATTGAAGACTTGGGCAATGCCGGTGCCATTCTGGTGCTCGGCGCCAACCTGCGCAAAGAGCAGCCGCTCCTGACCGCCCGCCTGCGCCGCGCCGCCAACAACGGCAGCCAGATCAGCGTGCTCGCCAGCAGCAAAGAAGCGCTGCATATGCCGCTTGCCGCGCAGCAAATCCTGCATCCGAACCAATGGGCAGGCTGCCTGAAAACCCTGGCGCAGGACTTGGAAAACGGTATCGGCGGCAGCCTGAAAGCCGCCGAGCAGGCCGCCATCGTGCTGGGCGCCGAAGCGCAGAACCATCCCGATTACGCCGCCATCTATGCCGCCGCGCAGGAGCTGGCCGATGCTACCGGCGCCAAGCTCGGCATCCTGCCGCAGGCGGCCAACAGCGTCGGCGCCGATGTGCTGGCGGTCAATAACGGACAGACCATCGCCGAAATGATCGCCCAGCCGAAAAAAGCCGTGCTGCTGTTGAACGTCGAACCCGAAATCGACGTGGCCAACGGCGGCCGTGCCGTGGCCGCGCTGCGCGAAGCGCAAACCGTGATGGCGTTCACCCCCTATGTCAGCGACACTCTGCTAGACGTGTGCGACCTACTGCTGCCGATCGCGCCCTTTACCGAAACTTCCGGCAGCCTGATCAATATGGAAGGCCGCTTGCAGTCCTTCCACGGCGTATCCAAAGGCTACGGCGACAGCCGCCCGCTGTGGAAAATCCTGCGCGTGCTGGGCAATATTTTTGAAGTGGACGGCTTTGAGTTCGACAGCAGCGAAGAAGTGCTGCAAGAAGCAATCGACAAAGACGCGCTGGCCGGCAAACTCGACAACCGCAGCAGCTGGCAGGGCGAAGCCGCGCCGGCCGGCAGCGGGCTGACCCGCGTCGGCGGCACCGGCATCTACCACACCGACGCCATCGTACGCCGCGCCGAATCGCTGCAGCAAACCGGCCACGCCCAAGTGCCCGCCGCCCGCGTCCACCCGCTGACGCTGGCCGCGCTCGGCCTGATCGACGGCGACAGCGTGCGCGCCAAACACGGCGAGCACAGCGTTACCGTCAGCGTCTCGGCCGATAAAACGCTGCCGGAAAACATCGTCCACCTGCCGCTGCACAGCGCCAACGCCGAATTGGGCGGCATGATGAACGCCATCGAACTGGAAAGGGCTTAAGCAATGCAAGAATGGTTCCAAACCCTGTTTTCAGGCTGGCTCGGCCCCATCGGCAGCGACATCGGCCTGATTGTGTCGATTGTCGTCAAAATCGTCATCATCCTGATTCCGCTGATTCTCACCGTTGCCTACCTGACTTACTTCGAGCGCAAAGTTATCGGCTTTATGCAGCTGCGCGTCGGCCCCAACGTAACCGGCCCGTGGGGTCTGATCCAGCCGTTTGCCGACGTGTTCAAGCTGCTATTTAAAGAAGTTACCCGCCCCAAGCTGTCGAACAAGGCGCTGTTCTACATCGGCCCGATTATGTCGCTGGCGCCGTCGTTTGCCGCCTGGGCGGTGATTCCCTTTTCCGAAAAATGGCTCTTGACCAATATCAACGTCGGCCTGCTCTATATTTTGATGATTACTTCGCTGTCGGTGTACGGCGTGATCATCGCCGGCTGGGCGTCCAATTCCAAATACTCATTTCTCGGCGCCATGCGCTCTTCCGCGCAAACCATTTCCTACGAAATCGCCATGGGCGCGGCGCTGCTGTGCGTGGTGATGGTTTCAGGCAGCCTGAATTTTTCCGAAATCGTTGCCGCCCAAGCGCAGGGTATCGCCGGCGGTTCGGTATTCTCGTGGAACTGGCTGCCGCTGTTTCCGGTGTTTATCATTTATCTGATTTCCGCCGTTGCCGAAACCAACCGCGCGCCCTTTGACGTGGCCGAGGGCGAGAGCGAAATCGTCGCCGGTTTCCACGTCGAATACTCCGGTTTCGCCTTTGCCCTGTTCTTTTTGGCCGAATACATTTTCATGATCCTGATTGCCGCGCTGACATCGCTGATGTTTCTCGGCGGCTGGCTCTCGCCCTTCCCGCAAAGCTGGGGCGCTGTCGGCACGCCGTCGGCCTTCTGGATGTTTGTCAAAATGGCGATGGTGCTATACGGCTATCTGTGGATACGCGCCACCTTCCCGCGCTACCGCTACGACCAAATCATGCGCCTGGGCTGGAAAGTGCTGATCCCGATCAGCTTCGTGTTTATTGTCGTGCTGGCGCTGTGGATGGTCTCGCCGCTGAGCTTGTGGAAATAGGCCGTCTGAAAAGCAAAAGCAGCCTGAATAAGGTAGCCTGAAAAAAAAGGACAAACAAATGATCGAATACAGCAACAGCAAAACCATTACCGCCGAACAGTTTGCGGGCGTACTCGAGCGTTCCGGCATCCGCCGTCCCACTACCGACCTGCCGCGCCTGCAAACCATGCTCGATCAGGCCGACATCCTGTGGACGGCATGGGACGGTGCGAACCTTGTCGGCGTTGCCCGCTCTCTTACCGACTTCGCCTACGCTTGCTATCTGTCCGATCTTGCCGTCGATACCGCCTGCCAGCATCAGGGCATCGGCCGCGAACTCGTCCGCCGCACACAGGCGCAAATCGGCGAAAAAGTCGCCCTGATTCTGCTTTCCGCTCCCGCTGCGATGGACTACTACCCGAAAATCGGCTTTGAAAAAGCCGAAAACGCCTTTATCGTCAAACGTACCGCCTGACACGGCAAGGCAGCCTGAAAACGCACAACGCAAGTTTCGGCAAAGTTTAAAACCAAAACCAAACACCAAAATCCCCTAAAACGGAGGATACGAACCCAATGGCAAACCTAGTCAAAACCTTCCTGCTCGGCGAGCTGGTCAAAGGCATGGGGCTGACCCTGAAAAACTTCTTCGCCCGCAAGGAAACCATCTACTTCCCCGAAGAAAAAACCCCGCAGTCCGTGCGCTTTCGCGGCCTGCACGCCCAACGCCGCTACCCCAACGGCGAAGAGCGCTGCATCGCCTGCAAACTGTGCGAGGCCGTCTGCCCCGCAATGGCGATCAACATTGAATCCGAAGAGCGCGAAGACGGCACCCGCCGCACCACCCGCTACGACATCGACCTGACCAAGTGCATCTTCTGCGGCTTCTGCGAAGAAGCCTGCCCCACCGACGCCATCGTCGAAACCCATATTTTCGAGTACCACGGCGAGAAAAAAGGCGATTTGCACTTCACCAAACCCATGCTCTTGGCCATCGGCGACAAATACGAAGAAGAAATCGCCAAACGCAAAGCGGCGGATGCGCCCTACCGTTAAGGCAGCCTGAAAAACCATGAATGCCGAAGCACTGAAAACCAGGTTAAACAACCTGTTTGCCCGCCTCAACCCGCCCTACGGCGTTGTGTCCGAATGGCATGAAGCGGCTGCCGATGCAGCCGAAATCCGCGATACCGAAGCGCGGCTGGGCGTGCGCCTGCCCGAAGACGTGAAAGCCGCTTTCCGCAGCTTTTCCGGCATCAGCCACGAAACGCCCTATCTGATGGGTGAGCGTTTTGAAACACTGCGCCGCAAGCTCACCGCCGCAGGCTGCCTCACCGCAGACGACAGCGAATTCCAAGACAATTTGGTCATTGCCCAAATCAAACGTTTGAGCGAATGGGGCAAGGCAGACGAACTGTACAATCCGAAAGAAGAATACCGCCGCCTGCCGGAAGCCTTGGCGCAAGAGGGCGGACAAGCCTTTTATGACGGCTGCACGCAGGAAATGATCGACAATCCCGCCTTTGTTTACATCGGCGACAGCTACGCCGAAACCTTGTTTGCCAACTTGGCCGAAGGGTCGGAACACTATGGCGCAATCTACAACCTGCGCCCCTACTATCCGCACTTCTTCGCCTACAAAATCGCCGACAGCTACACTGATTTGCTGGAACGAATCGTACAGTCGCTGGAACAGCAGGCAGCCTGAAAAGGCTACCTGAAAACCAAACAGGCCGTCTGAAACCGCAACAGGCCGTCTGAAACCCCAAACAAGCAGCCTGAAAGCATCAACCCCCACCGGAAAGACCTTTATGAGCTTCCAACTGATTATGTTCTACACCCTGGCCGCCATCATCCTGTTTGGCGCGCTCAAAACCGTAACCGCCAAGAACCCCGTGCACGCCGCGCTGTATCTGGTGCTCACCTTCTGCATGAGCGCGATGATGTGGATGCTGATGCAGGCCGAGTTTCTCGGCATCACGCTGGTGGTGGTGTACGTCGGCGCGGTGATGGTGCTGTTCCTGTTCGTGGTGATGATGCTCAACATCGACATCGAAGAAATGCGCAAAGGCTTCTGGCGCAACGCCCCCGCCGCGCTCACCGTCGGCGTGCTGATGGCCGTCGCCCTGATTCTGATACTGGTGTCGCCCAAAACCAACCTTGCCGCCTTCGGCCCGATGAACGACATCCCCGCCGATTACAGCAATGTGCGCGATCTCGGCAGCCAGATTTACACCACCTACCTGCTGCCCTTTGAGCTGGCCGCCGTGCTCTTGGTGCTCGGCATGGTCGCCGCCATCGCCCTAGTACACCGCAAATCTGCCAACCCCAAACGCATCGACCCCGCCGACCAGGTCAAAGTCGATGCCAAACAAGGCCGCCTGCGCATGGTGAAAATGGCCGCCGTGGTGCAGACCCCGTCCGCCCCCGCAAGCGGAGAAACCGACGATACCGCCGATTCGGAGAACAAAGCATGATTACGCTGACACACTATCTGGTACTCGCCGCCCTGCTGTTCGGCATCAGCGCCATGGGCATCTTTATGAACCGCAAAAACGTACTCGTTTTGCTGATGTCGATCGAGCTGATGCTGCTGGCCGTAAACTTCAACTTCATCGCCTTTTCGCAATATTTGGGCGACACCGCCGGCCAGATTTTCGTCTTTTTCGTCCTAACCGTAGCCGCCGCCGAATCCGCGATTGGTTTGGCGATTATGGTTTTGGTGTTCCGCAACCGCCAAAGCATCAACATCAGCGATTTGGACAGTTTGAAAGGGTAGGGTGGCGGTTTCAGGCTGCTTTGCAGGCCGTCTGAAAGCCGTATAGCAGAGTAGGTCGGGGTTGTAACCCCAACAAGCTGTCGAACGGAAAACCATGTTGGATCAAGGCTCAAGCTACAAGGCTGAAAACAGATTTTTCATTAAAGGAGAATGGAATGAGGTTTTTATTGCTGCTAACAATAGTATTTCTATCTGGTTGCAGTTTGTTTATGGATAAATGTTCTTCTTTATCAGGCTGGTGCGTCAGATAAAACTTTGGTCATTCCCTCTCCCGCTCGCGGGGGAAGGAGACAGAAGGAGCACTGTTTTCAGACGGCCTTAAAGGCAGCATGAAAATCGGACACAAAATAAGGAAAAGCCATGAAAGCCCAATGCCAGTGCGGCAGCGTAACGCTCGAAGTCAAGCATAATCACGAAGTTCACGCCTGCCATTGCAGCAAATGCCGCCAACGCACCGGAGGCGCATCGTTTACCCTGACCGCCGAAGGCGCACCGCAAATCAGCGGTGAAGAAAACATCGGCCGCTACCGTTCTTCCGACTGGGGCGAGCGCACTTTCTGCAAACAATGCGGCAACGATCTGTATTTCCACCTGCTGCCAGAAAGCGGCATGGATGAAGCGTGGTATGTCAATGCCGGACTGTTTGCCGACAACGCCGACTTTGCCTTGAAACTGCAAATTTTTACCGACTGCCAAGCACCGTATTACCACCTGTCGGATGACACCCCGAAAATGACCGAACAAGAATTTCTGGCGTGGGTCGGCGCGGCAGAATAGGCAGCCTGAAAACCCGTTTGAAAGACCAAACCATGAGCAGACAAACCCTAATCGCATTTTTACGCGGCGTGATGCCGAGCGGAAAAAACGCCGTCAAAATGGCAGATGTCCGTGCCGTATTGGGCGGTAACGGTTTCGACAATGTGCGGACATGGATACAGAGCGGCAATATTGCGCTGGAAAGCGGATTGGCTGCGGACGAAGCCGCCGTGCGGATACATGATTTGCTGCATACGCATCTGAATGTAGATTTGGCCGTTATTGTCAAAACGCCTGCCCAGTTGCGTGAAATATTGGACGGCAATCCGTTTGCCGATGAGGCATACGACCCCAAGCGCGTATTTTTTACGCTGTGCAACACACCGCTGGCCGATACCGCCGGTTTGGAGGCGCAGGACTTCGGCAGTGAAAAACTGCATATCCGCCCGTGCGCCGCGTATCTCTACATCCCGCAGGACGCTTCTCGCAGCAAGCTGGGCAATGCGTTTTTGGAAAAACAGCTCGGCCTGAGCCTGACCACGCGCAACGGCAATACCTTGCGTAAGATGGCGGATTTTTAAGGCAAGGCAGTAAACGTAGCAGGGTAGGTTGGGTTGCAAACCCAACAAAATGCTGAAAACGCAAACGTCGTTGTTGGGTCTCGACCCAACCTACAAGACTCTTGGCTGAAACCGCCGACAGTCAAAGCCAAAAAAAGATTCCCGCCTGCGCGGGAATGACGAAAATGAAAGAAACCGCCGTTTCAGACGGCCTGCAAAGCAGCCTGAAATCCAAAGGCCGTTTGAAACCCAAGCAAGCCGCGTTTTTTCCGAAAGATTAAAAGTTCAACCCCTAAGGTTCACAACATGACTGATATGACTTTATACCTCACCATCGCCCTTCTGCCGCTGGCGGGCTCGCTGCTGGCGGGGCTGTTCGGCAATAAAATCGGCCGCGCAGGGGCGCATTCGGTAACGATACTCGGCGTGGCGGTGTCGGCCGTGTTGTCAGGCTGGGTGTTGTGGGGCTTTATCGACGGCTCGCGCGCCAAGTTTGACGAAAACGTCTATACCTGGCTGACAATGGGCGGCATTGATTTCTCGGTCGGCTTTCTGGTCGATTCGATGACGGCGATGATGATGGCGGTGGTCACCGGCGTGTCGCTGATGGTGCATATCTACACCATCGGCTATATGCACGACGAAGCAGTCGGCTACCAGCGCTTTTTCAGCTATATCTCCTTGTTTACATTCAGCATGCTGATGCTGATTATGTCCAACAACTTCATCCAGCTTTTCTTCGGCTGGGAAGCGGTGGGCTTGGTGTCGTATCTGTTGATCGGTTTCTATTTCAAAAAACCGTCGGCCACCTTTGCCAATTTGAAAGCGTTTCTGGTCAACCGCGTCGGCGACTTCGGCTTTGTGCTAGGCATCGCGCTGGTGCTGGCCTATTTCGGCGGCAGCCTGCGCTATGCCGACGTGTTCGCCTATCTGCCGCAGGTGCAAAACGCCACCATCGAGCTGATTCCGGGCGTGCAGTGGTCGCTGATTACCGTAACCTGCCTGCTGCTGTTTGTCGGCGCAATGGGTAAATCCGCCCAATTCCCGCTGCACGTCTGGCTGCCCGACTCGATGGAAGGCCCGACGCCGATTTCCGCGCTGATTCACGCGGCAACCATGGTTACCGCCGGTTTGTTTATGGTGTCGCGCATGTCGCCGATTTACGAATTGAGCAGCACCGCCTTGAGCGTCATCATGGTCATCGGCGCGATTACCGCGCTGTTTATGGGCTTTCTCGGCACAATTCAAAACGACATCAAGCGCGTGGTGGCCTATTCCACCCTGTCGCAGCTCGGCTATATGACCGTGGCGCTGGGCGCGTCGGCCTACTCCGTGGCCATGTTCCATGTGATGACCCACGCCTTCTTTAAAGCCCTGCTGTTTCTCGCCGCCGGTAGCGCCATCATCGGCATGCACCACGACCAAGACATGCGCCACATGGGCAACCTGAAAAAATACATGCCGATCACTTGGCTCACCATGCTGCTGGGCAATCTGGCACTTATCGGCACGCCCTTCTTCTCCGGTTTCTATTCCAAAGATTCCATCATCGAAGCGGCCAAACTCAGCAACCTGCCCGGCAGCGGCTTTGCCTACTTCGCCGTACTCGCCAGCGTGTTTGTAACCGCGTTTTACGCGTTCCGCCAATACTTTATGGTGTTCCACGGCAAAGAAAAATGGCGTGAGCTGCCCGAGCACCACGACGACCATCATTCAGACGGCCATCATCACGGCCTGGGCAAACACGACAACCCGCACGAAAGCCCGTGGGTCGTCACCCTGCCGCTGGTATTGCTGGCGATTCCGTCCGTGATTATCGGCTACATCGCCATCGAACCCATGCTCTACGGCGACTTCTTCAAAGGCGTGATTTTCGTCAACCACGAAGCCCACCCCACCATGCACCTGATGAAAGAAGAATTCCACGGCGCACTGGCGATGGTGTCGCACAGCCTGCACTCGCCCGTGCTGTATCTCGCTATCGCAGGCGTGGTAAGCGCATGGTTCTTATACATCAAAGCCCCGAGCCTGCCCGCCAAAATCGCCGCCGCCTTCCGCCCCGTGTACGTATTGTTTGAAAACAAATACTACCTTGACGTGATTTACTACAACGTTTTCGCCAAAGGCAGCCGCGCATTGGGCACATTCTTCTGGAAAGCCATCGACACCGCCATCATCGACAACGGCCTCGTCAACGGCAGCACCAAACTCGTCGGCGCGGTATCCGCCCAAGTGCGCAAAATGCAAACCGGCTTTATCTACACCTACGCCGCCTTTATGGTAACCGGCGTACTGGTGCTGATCGTGGCGTTTTTCTGGGGGCTTTGGTTCGGATAATTGGTGTTTCAGACGGCCTTTGGGTTGCAGGGCAGCCTGAAAGCAAAAAGGCCGTCTGAAAAACAGAACACCGCGTGAAACCCTGCAAGCAGACGCCCACCCACTGACGTCATTCCCGCGCAGGCGGGAATCTTGGCGCAGATGCAGCAACCCCGTGTTTCAACTGCCAATCATTGAAGCCGAAAAAAGATTCCCGCCTGCGCGGGAATGACGAAACAGAAAGAAACAGCCGTTTTTAGACGGCCTTGAAAGCAGCCTGAAAAACGAAAGGCCGTCTGAAAGCGGGTTTGCAGGCTTCTGCAAAACCCAAAATAGGAAGCGATATGCACCGCCATCCCTTAGCCGGACAGCCTGCCGTGTATATTATGGCCAGCGGCAGAAACGGCGTGCTGTATATCGGCGTTACCATGAACCTGCCCGAGCGGGTATGGCAACATAAAAACAGCCTTGATTTCGACAGCTTTACCGCCCGTTACAATGTGCACGATCTGGTGTGGTACGAACTGTTCGAGCATATGCCCGCTGCCATCGCCAAAGAAAAAGCCCTGAAAAAATGGCGGCGAGAATGGAAAATCAGACTGATAGAAGAACAGAATCCCGAGTGGCTGGATTTGTTCGCCGGTCTGATACGTTAGAAGGACAAGGCAGCCTGAAAATAAACAGGCCGTCTGAAAAGCAAAAGGCCGTCTGAAATCCTGCAAACAGCCGCCCCACCACTGCCGTCATTCCCGCGCGGGCGGGAATCTCGGTGGAATTGAACGAATGCAGGTTCAAGCCGCCATTGTTGGAGCGGAAATAAGATTCCCGCCTGCGCGGGAATGACGGCAGTAGAAGCAACACCGTTTTCAGACGGTCTCAAACAGCAGCCTGAAATAACAGAGGCTGTCTGAAAGGCTACCTGAAAACCCGAAAGGCCGTCTGAAACCCCTTTACCCAACCCACCCACGCAACCCAAACCGAATTATTTTTACAAACCACAGGCAAACACTATGTTTTCAAACAACCTACTCAGCTTGGCAATCTGGGTGCCGATAGCAGCCGGTATTCTGGTCTTGGCGACCGGTTCCGACCGGCGGGCGCTGTTGGCGCGCATTCTTGCGCTGATTGGCGCGGCGGCCGGTTTCTTGGTAACGCTGCCGCTGTTTACCCGTTTCGACCGTTTGAGCGGCGGCTTCCAGTTTCAGGAATTCCACCAGTGGATTCCCACGCTCAATATCAACTACGCGCTGGGGGTGGACGGTATTTCGGTGCTGTTTGTCATTCTCAACGCCTTTATCACGCTGATGGTGGTGCTGGCGGGCTGGGAAGTGATACAGAAGCGGCCGGCGCAGTATATGGCGGCGTTCTTAATCATGAGCGGCCTGATCAACGGCGCGTTTGCGGCGCAGGATGCCCTGCTGTTTTACGTGTTCTTCGAGGGCATGCTGATTCCGCTGTATCTGATTATCGGCGTGTGGGGCGGCCCGCGCCGCGTGTATGCGTCGGTAAAACTGTTTCTCTATACGCTGATGGGTTCGCTCCTGATGCTGGTGGCGATGGTGTATCTGTCGTATCAGGCGGGCGGCAGCTTTGCGATTGCCGATTTCCAGAATCTGAAACAGATTCCGCTCGGCATCCAACAGATTTTGTTTGTCGCCTTTTTCCTGTCGTTTGCTGTGAAAGTGCCGATGTGGCCGGTGCACACCTGGCTGCCGGATGCGCACGTTGAAGCGCCGACCGGCGGCTCGATGGTGCTGGCAGCGATTACGCTGAAAGTGGGCGCGTATGGTTTCCTGCGCTTTATCCTGCCGATTCTGCCCGACGCGGCGCGCTATTTCGCGCCGGTGATTGTGGTGTTGAGCCTGATTGCGGTGATTTACATCGGCATGGTGGCGCTGGTGCAGACTGATATGAAAAAACTGGTGGCGTATTCTTCCATCAGCCATATGGGTTTCGTTACGCTGGGGATGTTCCTGTTTCTTGACGGTCGTCTGAACGACTGGGCGCTCAAAGGCGCGATTATGCAGATGATTTCGCACGGTTTTGTCTCCGCCGCCATGTTTATGTGCATCGGCGTGATGTACGACCGCCTGCACACGCGCAACATCGCCGATTACGGCGGCGTGGTGAACGTGATGCCCAAATTTGCCGCCTTTATGATGCTCTTTGGCATGGCCAACGCCGGTTTGCCTGCGACTTCGGGCTTTGTCGGCGAGTTTATGGTGATTATGGGTTCGGTCGAAGTGAATTTCTGGGTGGGTGCGCTGGCCGCGCTGACGCTGATTTACGGCGCGTCTTACACGCTGTGGATGTACAAACGCGTGATTTTCGGCGCGATTACCAATCCGCACGTGGCCGAAATGAAAGACATCAACGCCCGCGAGTTTCTGATTTTGGCGGTGTTGGCGGTAACGGTGCTGGGCATGGGTCTGTATCCGCTGCCCTTTATCGAAGTTGTCCACCAGGCTGCCGACCAACTGATTACCCAAGTGGCACAAAGCAAGATTTGAGGTTGAGAACATGGAGTTACTGAATTTGAATATTGGTCTTGCCGCGCCCGAAATCGTGCTGTTGTGCGGTCTGTTCAGCGTGCTGCTGGTGGATCTGTGGCTGAACGACGAGCAGCGCTACATCTCCCACTTTCTCAGCATCGGCGTGATGGTGGCCGCTGCCGTCGCCCAGTTTCTGACTTGGGGGCATGACTCTGCCGCCGCCTTCCACGGCATGTATCTGGCCGATGGCATCAGCAAGCTCGGCAAAACCGTGGTCTATCTCGGCACCGCGCTACTGTTTGTTTACGCCAAACCCTATAACCAGGCGCGCGGCATCTTTAAAGGCGAGTATTACACGCTGGCGATGTTCGCTGCCGTCGGCATGAGCGTGATGATCGGCGCCGGCCATTTTCTGGCGGCCTATGTCGGTTTGGAGTTGCTGTCGCTGTCTCTGTATGCGCTGATTGCGCTGCGCCGCGATTCCGCCCGCGCCGCCGAAGCCGCGCTGAAATACTTTGTGCTCGGTGCGTTGGCTTCCGGTTTGTTGCTGTACGGCATTTCGATGGTATACGGCGCCACCGGCAAGCTGGAATTTGCCGCCGTCTCCGAAGCGCTGTTAACCCAGTCGGCCAATCTGTGGCTGCTGAAACTCGGCCTGCTGATGATTGTGGCCGGCATTGCTTTCAAATTTGGCGCCGTGCCCTTTCATATGTGGGTGCCCGACGTTTATCAGGGCGCGCCCACTTCCGCCGCCGGCCTGATCGGTACCCTGCCGAAAATCGCCGCTACCGTGTTTGCCTTCCGCATTCTGGTTTACGGCCTGGCCGCGGTTAAGGCCGACTGGCAGCCGATGTTCGCCGGCTTGGCGGTGCTGTCGCTGCTATTGGGCAATCTGGTGGCGATTATGCAGACCAATATCAAGCGCATGCTTGCCTATTCGACTATCTCCCATATGGGCTTTATCCTGCTGTCTTTCGTGGCCGGCCAGATGGGGCTGTCAGCAGCGGTTTATTACGCAATTACCTATGTGCTGACCGGTTTGGCGGGCTTTGGCGTGCTGATGCTGCTGTCGCGTGAAGACGCCGAATGCGAAAACATCGCCGATTTGGCCGGTCTCAACCAGCGCAACGCCTGGTATGCTTTCATTATGCTGCTGGTGATGTTCAGCATGGCCGGCATCCCGCCGCTGATGGGCTTTTACGCCAAATTTGCGGTAATCAAAGCCCTGCTGGCCGCCCAATACGTTTGGGCGCTGCCGGTGGCGGTGTTTGCGGTGATGATGAGCCTGATCGGCGCCTTCTACTACCTGCGCGTGGTGCGGGCGATGTATTTTGAAGAAAAAGCCAGCGACGCGCCGATTACCGGCGATGCCAGCGGCCGCGTGCTGCTGTCGGTAAACGGCCTGATGCTGTTGGTGTGGGGCGTATTCCCCGCGCATCTGATGGCGCTGGTGGCGCAAGCCATCGACACCGCGCTGTAAGCTCCTGCCGTCCGTGCCGCCGCTGCGGCGCGGCTCGGGCAGGGCAGACGCGAAGGCAGCCTGAAAGCCGTTTACGGTTTCAGGCTGCTTTGCCCCGTATAAAGACGCCGCTTACTTGGATGGCGGCAAGCTGCCTGTTTTTTCGTTCCGCTGCCTTGTCGCCGCAAACCCAAACCCTTTCAGGCTGCCTGTGCGCTGTTTACTTTGTCTGCTTTCAGGCAGCCTGAAAACCCGAATCCAGAGAGAAACCCGCTGTGACCGCTGCAATGTACACCCTTTTGGCATTGGCGCTGATACTGGCCAACCTGCCGTTTCTCAGCCGCCGCCTGTTTGGCGTGCTACCGCTCAAGCACAAGCATTTCGGCCACCACCTGATAGAGCTGGCCGCCGGCTTTCTGCTCACCGGCGTGCTGGCCTATGTGCTCGAGCAGCGCTCCGGCCAGGTGCATCCGCAGGATTGGGAGTTTTACGCGGTAACTGTGTGCCTGTATCTGGTATTCGCCTTCCCCGCCTTTGTCTGGCGCTATTTCTGGCACGGGCGCAACAAAGAATAGGCAGCCTGAAAACCCCGCATAAGGAAGCCGCGATATGGCAGAAAACAAAGCCCTGGTGATTTTTTCCGGCGGACAGGATTCCACTACCTGCCTGCTGCTGGCGCTGGAAGAATACGGCGCCGGCAAAGTCGAAGCCCTGAGTTTCCGTTACGGCCAGCGCCACAGCATCGAATTGGAAAAGGCCGCCGCCATCGCCCGCGATTTTGGCGTGAAGCAGACCCTGCTCGATATGCCCCAGCTCTCGGCGGTTACCCACAACGCGCTGATGGACGGCAGCGCCGCCATCGAAGCGCCCGCCGGCGAAGTGCCCAATACCTTTGTCGACGGCCGCAACGCCCTGTTTCTGCTCTACGCCGCCATCCACGCTAAAGCGCAGGGCATCCGCGACATCATCATCGGCGTGTGCGAAACCGACTTCTCCGGCTATCCCGACTGCCGCGACGTTTTCGTCAAATCGATGAACGTCAGCCTGAATCTGGCGATGGACTACAATTTCAACATCCGCACCCCGCTGATGTATCTCACCAAAAAAGAAACCTGGGCGCTGGCCGACAAACTCGGCGCGCTCGATTTCGTTCGCGAACGCACCCACACCTGCTATCTGGGCATCGACGGCGGCTGCGGCGAATGCCCCAGCTGCATCCTGCGCGAGCGCGGTCTGGCCGAATATCTGGCAGAACGCGCAGGCAGCCTGAAAAACTGAATCCCGCCTTTTCAGGCTGCCTGACAAAAGGCAGCCTGAAACGCAAAAACCGCCCAAGCAGCCTGAAAAACACACACCGCCATGAACAAAACCATCCGCACCGAAATCTTCACCCGCCTGCGCGACGCCGATCCCCATCCCACCACCGAGCTCAACTTCTCCAGCCCGTTCGAACTGCTGATTGCCGTGCTGCTCTCGGCACAGGCCACCGACAAAGGCGTCAACAAAGCCACCGCCAAGCTGTTTCCGGTGGCCAACACCCCGCAGGCCATGCTTGATTTGGGCTTGGAAGGCGTGATGGAATACACCCGCACCATCGGCCTGTACCAGACCAAATCGCGCCACATCATCCAAACCTGCCGCCTGCTCTTGGACAAACACGGCGGCCAAGTGCCGCAAACGCGCGAAGAGCTGGAAGCCCTGCCCGGCGTCGGCCGCAAAACCGCCAATGTGGTGCTCAACACCGCCTTTGGCGTGCCGGTGATGGCGGTCGATACCCATATCTTCCGCGTTGCCAACCGCACCAAAATCGCCCCCGGCAAAAACGTGCGCGAAGTCGAAGACAAGCTGATGCGCGTCGTCCCCAAAGAATTTCTGCTCAACGCCCACCACTGGCTGATTCTGCATGGCCGCTACACCTGCAAGGCGCAAAAGCCGCTGTGCCAGAGCTGCATCATCAATGATTTGTGCGAATACGGCGCCAAAACCACCTTTCAGGCAGCCTGAAAATTCGGTTCGCCCGCCGCCGTTTTCAGGCTGCTCGAAAACGGTTGCGGCCGCCCAAGATTAAAGCAGGTAAAAGCGCCGCTGTGTTATGGCATCACATGGCCTTTTTCTTTACAATGCCGGCTTTTGTCCGGCCTGCGCGCCGGATTTACCGCGCTATCACGGGGGAAACATGAAAGAACGCAAATATTTCGGCACCGACGGCATCCGCGGCCGGGTCGGCCGTTATCCGATTACGCCCGATTTTGTGATGCGGCTCGGCTGCGCTTTCGGCAACGCGCTGATCAAGCACGACAGCCAGCACAAACCCACCGTGATTATCGGCAAAGACACGCGCATTTCCGGCTATATGCTCGAAACCGCGCTGGTGGCCGGCTTCACCGCCGCCGGCGTCAATGTTTTCCAAACCGGCCCGCTGCCCACCCCGGGCATCGCCTATCTCACCCGCGCCCTGCGCCTGGCCGGCGGCGTGATGATTTCCGCCTCGCACAACGAGTTTTCCGACAACGGCATCAAGTTTTTCGCCGAAGGCGGCGTCAAACTCGATGATGCCACCGAGCTGGCGATCGAAGCCGAACTGGAAAAAGAGATGCTCACCAAGCCATCCGAGCAGCTCGGCCGCGCCCGCCGCATCGACGGCGCCGACGCCCGCTACATCGAATTTTGTAAATCCACTTTCCCCGGCACGCTCAATCTGCGCAATTTGAAACTGGTGGTCGATACCGCCAACGGCGCCGGCTACAACACCGCGCCCGAAGTCTTTCACGAGCTGGGCGCCGATGTGATCCGCATCGGCAATACCCCCAACGGTTTCAATATCAACGAGCGCATCGGTGCCACCCACGTCAAAACCCTGCAGGCTGCCGTGCTGCAGAACGAAGCCGACTACGGTATCGCGCTCGACGGCGACGGCGACCGCCTGATTATGGTCGATAAAGACGGCACGATTTACGACGGCGACAAGTTGGTTTATGTCATCGCCAAAGCCCGTGCCCGCGCCGGCGCCCCGCTGGGCGGCGTGGTCGGCACCGTGATGAGCAATCTGGCGATGGAAACCGCGCTCAAGCGCGAAGGCATCGAGTTTGCCCGCGCCAAAGTGGGCGACCGCTACGTGCTCGAACAGCTTTACCAGCGCGGCTGGCAGGTGGGCGGCGAAGCCTCCGGCCACATCCTGTGCCTAGACAAACACAATACCGGCGACGGCACCATCGCCGCGCTGCAGGTGCTGGCCGCGCTGCAGGAACTCGGCCAGCCGCTCTCGCGCGCCGTCGATTGGCAGCCTTATCCGCAGACCATGCTCAATGTCGCCCTTGCCGAAGGGCAGGACTGGCAGCAGGCTTCCGCCGCCGCGCTGGCCGAAGTCGAACAACAGCTGGGCGATCGCGGCCGCGTGGTACTGCGCGCGTCCGGCACCGAACCGGTGGTGCGGGTGATGGTGGAATCGGAAGACGCCGCGCAAAGCGAGCGCTGCGCCCGCCACATCGCCGACGCCATCCGCAACGGCAGCCAGTAAACCCCGCGCCGGCTTTTCAGGCAGCCTGAAAGCTTGTTCCGCCAGCGCCGCCACTTCTTTTTCTTTTCCACCGCTTTCAGGCAGCCTGAAAACTGCCACAACCTTAAGATCCGAAGCCCCGTTATGTTGACCCTGTTAGAAGCCTTTTTCGTGCAGTTCGGCTACGCCGCCGTGTTTTTCGTGCTGATGCTGTGCGGTTTCGGCGTGCCGATTCCCGAAGACATCACCCTGGCGGCCGGCGGCGTGATTTCGGGCTTGGGCTATGCCAACGCGCATCTGATGGTGGTGGTGGGCATGATCGGCGTGCTGGCCGGCGACGGCGTAATGTTCGGACTCGGCCGCATCTACGGCGAAAAAATACTGCGCTTCAAGCTGGTGGCGCGGGTGATGAAGCCCAAACGCTACGCCCAGGTGCAGCAGAAATTCGACCAATACGGCAACCGCGTGCTGTTTGTCGCCCGTTTCCTGCCCGGCCTGCGCAGCCCGATTTTCCTAAGCGCCGGCATGAGCGGCAAAGTGTCGGTGTGGCGCTGGCTGCTGATGGACGGCCTGGCGGCGATGATTTCGGTGCCGCTGTGGGTTTATCTCGGCTATTACGGCGCCGAAAACCGCGACTGGCTGATGGCCAAAGTCCACCAGTTCCAACACGGCATTTTCGCGCTGCTGGGCGTGCTGGCGGTATGGCTGGGCTGGTATTTCTGGCGCCGCCGTCGCAGCCTGCTGGCGCGCAAACGCGACCTGCTGGAAAAACGCCGCCTGCGCAACAGCCGCAAGCAGGACGGCGAAACGCACTGATCCCGCCGCCAAATTTTTCAGGCTGCCTGCGCCGCCCCATGTGGGGTGAAGGCAGGCAGCCTGAAAACCTTTTTCTCTCCCTTTTTCCGTTTCCCTTTCCCATGCAACACAGCCAACTCTATATCGGACTGATGTCCGGCACCAGCATGGACGGCATCGATGCCGTGCTGGTGCGCATGGACGGCAGCCGCTGGCAGGGCGCGCTGGCGCACAGCGCCGTCGATTATCCCGACGCGCTCAAGCAGCGCCTGCTCGAACTGCAGGACTGCGGCCACGACGAAATCCACCGCAGCCGCCTGCTGGCGCAGGAACTCAGCCGCCTGTACGCCCAAGCCGTCGCCCAGCTGCTCGCCGCGCAAGGGCTCAAACCGCAGGACATCGCCGCCATCGGCTGCCACGGCCAGACCGTGCGCCACGCCCCGCAGCACGGCTACAGCGTCCAGCTCGCCGATTTGGCGCTGCTGGCCGAATTGAGCGGCATTTTTACCGTCGGCGACTTCCGCAGCCGCGACTTGGCCGCCGGCGGCCAGGGCGCGCCGCTGGTGCCCGCCTTCCATCAGGCGCTGTTTGCCGACGAAACTTCCACCCGCGTGGTGCTCAATATCGGCGGCATCGCCAATATCAGCGTGCTGCCGCCGGCAAAGCAGCCTGAAAACCCGTCTGCCGCCCAAGCCTGGGGTTTCGATACCGGCGCCGGCAATATGCTGATGGACGCCTGGGCACGCCACATCTGGCAGGAACCCTACGACGCCGGCGGCCGCCGCGCCGCTGCCGGCCGCCTGCTGCCCGATTTGCTGGCCAAACTGTCGGCGCATCCCTATTTCAGGCTGCCTTATCCCAAAAGCACCGGCCGCGAACTGTTTTCGCTGTCATGGCTGCAAAGCCATCTCAATGGCGGCGAAGACCCGCACGACGTGCAGCAGACGCTGCTGCAGTTTACCGTCCTCACCATTGCCGATGCCGTGTTTCAGGCTGCCCCGCAGGCGCGCCGGCTTTATGTGTGCGGCGGCGGCACCCGCAACGGCGCGCTGATGGCCGCGCTGACCGAACGCCTGCAGGCCGGCGGCATCAGCGTTGCTGACACCGGCGCGCTGCAGCTTGATCCGCAATGGGTCGAAGCCGCCGCCTTCGCCTGGCTTGCCGCCTGCTGGTGTTTGGGCGTGCCGTCCAACCCCCACCGCGCCACCGGCGCCGGCAAAGCGCTGGTGCTGGGCGCCGGCTACCACGCCTAAGGCGGCAAAAGCCCCGCCATCATGTTTTCAGGCTGCCTGCGTCGCATTCGCGCAGGCAGCCTGAAAACTTATCGGAACCCTAATCCGGCGCAACGGCAGGGCAGGGCGGCAGCCTGAATGCCCGTATCCGGCAGCTTTTGCCGTTGTCGTTTCATATGTTTGCCAAGCGGTGCGGCATCCCGCCGTAGGTCGGATACTTGTATCCGACATTTTTTTCCGAACCGGATGCCGCCCCCCTGCGGCCGGCTGTCGGATTCGAGAATCCGACCTGCGCGGCTTTGGTTTTCAGGCTGCCTTGTCCTGTCCGTCCCGTTCCGCCGCCAAAGCCGCCCCCGCCGTTTTCAGGCTGCCTGTGCTCTCCGTTTTGCCACGTTTTGGTGTTTGCGGCGCGCAAAACAAACCCCTGCACTTTGGCAGGGGTTGGGGAAAGCAAACGGATTATTTCAGTTTGGTTTCTTTGTACATAACGTGTTTGCGGGCAACCGGATCAAATTTTTTGATTTCCAGTTTGCCGGGCATGGTACGTTTGTTTTTGGTGGTGGTGTAGAAGTGGCCGGTGCCGGCGGACGATTCCAGTTTGATTTTATCGCGCATGATGGTTTTCCTTTATCTACGGATTAAACAGTTTCGCCGCGAGCACGCAGTTCGCTGATTACGGCTTCGATGCCGAGTTTGTCGATGGTGCGCAGGGCGGCGTTGGATACGCGCAGGCGAACCCAGCGGTTTTCGCTTTCCACCCAGAAGCGGCGGCTTTGCAGGTTGGGCAGGAAGCGGCGTTTGGTTTTGTTGTTGGCATGCGATACGTTGTTGCCGGACATCGGGCGTTTGCCGGTTACTTTGCAAACTCGAGCCATGATGGTCTCCAATACTGATTGTTTGAAAAATTGTTCGGGTTTCGTCCGCCGACCCGGCTAGTCGGGCGCATCTGCGGCGGCTGATACGGAAAAACGCGCGATTATACGGGTTTTCCCGCCGACGGGCAAAGGTTTTTTATCTGCGCCGCTACGGGCGCCGGCGCTTTGCACGGACGGGGTTTCGGGCGATAATTGCCGCTCCCGCGCCACGGTTTCAGGCTGCCGGCGCCTGTCTTTACATCCGTTTTCAGAAAGGAAAACCCATGCATCTTTCCCGATTTGCCGCTGCTCTGTTGCCCGTTTTGCTGGCCGCGCCGGTTTATGCGCAAAGTTGCGCCCAGGTTGATGGCAAGCTGGCCGCGCATTATCAGGAAATGATCGACAACGGCAGTTACGCCGGTAATGCTGCGGACGATGCTTCCGGGCGGCGCGACAAGGCCGCTGCCGCTTTTCAGGCTGCTTTGGGTGCTTATTTGAAAGATGCGTCGTCGTGGCAGTGCAAGTTTCCGCAAACGGTGGGTAAAAACGGCCTGAGAATCGTGGAGAGCAGCGATAGCAAACTGCGCACTTATTCGTGGGATGAACAGGACGGCGGTTCCATGCACAACCACACCACGCTGGCGCAATGGCGCGCCCCGTCCGGCGCCATCCGCGTAAAAACGCTGAGCACGGGCGAAGCGGCGCCGTTTGTAAGCGATCTGATTGCCGATAACTTCGGCCACTACGGTAAAGGCTATATCGTGATCGGCTACGGCATCGGCAGCAGCCGCGCGCATTCCCAAGATTTGACCATCTACCGCCTGGGCGAGCGCAATTTGCAGCCTTTGAACATTATCCGTACGGCCAAGCTGACCAACACGCTGGGCTATGGCTTTGATGTAAGTACCGTGCAAAAAAGCGGCCTTGCCGACATCGCTTACGATCGAAGCAGCAAAACCATCAGCCTGCCGGTGGTGGTGGACGACGGCGAAGGCTTCGGCACCGTTAAGAAAGCCCGCATCCGCTACCGTTTCAACGGCCGGTATTTCGTTAAAACCAAGTAAACCCGATATTTCAGGAGAACGCTATGTCCCGACGCCTGCTTACCTATATCTGCATCGACACTTCCGGCTCCATGCGCGGCGAGCCGATTGAAGCGGTAAACAACGGCCTGCAGTCGCTGCTCTCGTCGCTGCGGCAAAACCCCTACGCGCTCGAGAGCGTGTATCTGAACGTGGTAACCTTTGACAGCGGCATCAAAGAAGTGCTGCCGCTCACGCCGCTGGAGCAGGTGGTGATGCCTGAAATCGTCTGCCCCGACAGCGGTGCGACGCTGCTGGGCGAAGCGCTGGAGCATATCGCCGCATCGGTTGCACGCGACCGCGTGGTCGGCAGTGCCGAGCAAAAGGGCGACTGGCGGCCGATTCTGATTGTGCTTACCGACGGCAAACCCACCGACCTTCTGGCCTATAGCGAAGTGCTGCCGAAAATCAAGGCGCTGGGTTTCGGCAATATCGTTGCCTGCGCTGCCGGCCCCAAAGCCGATCCGGCTTATCTCAAGCAGCTCACCGATACCGTGGTGTCGCTGGATACCATGGACGCGGCGTCGTTTGCTAAGTTTTTCCAATGGGTGTCCGAAGCGGTTGCCACCAACAGCAGCAATGCCGGCCAGGCCGCGCAGTCTGCCGATCAGGGCGACACCCTGCCGCCCCCGCCGCCCGAAATCAATATCGTGCTGTAAACCGCCGCCGCCGGCTTTTCAGGCTGCCTGAAAAAGCCGGCGGCGAATCTGTATGGGAGAAACCAGATGAGCCAAATCCTTACACCCGGCGCCAATGCCGCTTTGGGTGCCGCCGATATTACCGTCCGCATCCGCTGCGCCCGTGAAATCGACGTTGCCGCCTACCGCCTGGCCGCCAACGGCAAAGTGCGCGGCGACGGCGATATGGTGTTTTACGGCCAAACCGCCAGTGACGACGGCAGCCTGAAATTTGCCGCCGGCAGCGGCGAGAGCAGTTTTCAGGCTGCTTTGGCGCGTCAGCCGGCGGCCATCGAGCGCATTGCCTTTGCCTTTTCCGCCGCCGTGCCCGCTTCGGCGCTGGGCAGTTTGAGCATCGAAGTGCTGGAAAACGGCGCCGTCAGCCTGAATTGTCCGGTCGAACTGGCCGACCGCAGCGAAGCCGCGCTGATTTTGGGCGAATGCTACCGCCGCAACGGCGCGTGGAAATTCCGTTTCGTTGCCCAGGGATTTAACGGCGGGCTTAAGCCTTTGTCGGAGCATTTCGGCGTGGAAATTGCCGACGACGGCGCCGCGCCCGCCGGCGCGCCGAGTGCTCCGCCGGCACCTGAGCCGCCGAAAGTCAATCTGGGCAAAGTTACGCTGGATAAGGCACGGCCGCAGCTGAGTTTGGAAAAACGCGGTGCGGACTTCGGCGAAATCAAAATCAACCTGAACTGGAACCGCGGTGCCGCTCCCGCCCCCGCCGCGCGCGGTTTTCTTGCCGGCCTGTTCAACAAAGGGCAGGGCGGCGTCGATTTGGATTTGGGCGCCTTTGTCCGCCTGAAAAACGGCAGCACCGACGTGGTGCAGGCGCTGGGCGAGCGCTTTGGCAGCCTGAACCGCGCGCCCTATCTGCGTTTGCGCGGCGACGACCGCACCGGCGCCGTCAGCGAGGGCGAATGGCTGGACATCAACGGCTCGCAGTGGGCGCAAATCAGCGAAGTGCTGGTCTATGCCTTTATCTACGAGGGCGTGCCCAACTGGGACGCCACCGACGGCGTGGTTACATTGCACGTGCAGGGCCAGCAGGTCGAAACCCGCCTGACCGAGGGCGGCAGCCGCAACGGCATGTGCGCGGTGGCGCGGCTGATCAACGACAACGGCAGCATCCGCATCGAGCGTATCAACCGCTATTTCCCCGGCCATCAGGAAATGGACCGCGCCTTCGGTTGGGGCTTTTCCTGGACGCGCGGCAGCAAATAATGCCGCTTCAGGCAGCCTGAAAGCAGCGTTTGAGCAGTTTTGGCGGCGAAAACGCAGCATCTGCGCCGGCAGAATGTAATAAAATACGCAGCTTTTCAGCGCGGGCGGACAGGCATCCGCCCGCCTGTGCCAGTTATCGAAAAGGAGACAGCGCCAATGGCCAAAGAACCCAAGCAGCACCACACCTATGTGCGGATAGTCGAAGCCAGCCTGAAACTTTTCAACGAATCGGGCGAGCGCAACATCAGCACCAACCACATCGCCCAGTATCTCGACATCAGTCCCGGCAATCTCTACTACCACTTTGCTAACAAAGACGAAATCATCGTCCAGCTCTTTAAGCGCTACAGCCGCGATCTCTTGGGCTATCTGTCGCAAACGCCGCTGCCGCGCACCGTGGAAGACGCTGTCGGCTATATGCAGGGCGTGTACGACGTGATGTGGCAGTACCGTTTCCTGTTTAGCGACGTCAATACCCTGCTGCTGCGCAGCACCGAGCTTTTGGGCGAGCACAACGAATTTACCCGCGAACGCATCGCCCCGCTGCTGATCCGGCTTTTGGAGCAGATGCAGGACTTGGGCATGGTGAAAATCGACGCCATCGGCATGCGCGATTTGTCGGTCAATATGTGGCTGATTACCAAATACTGGCTCGATTTTGACCGCTCGGTGGAAGGCGTCGACGGCTCCGGCGAATACGGTGCCGCCGCCAAACAACGCGGCGTGCGCCGCACCCTGAGCCTGCTGCGCCCCTATCTGCAGGGCAGCCATCTGGCGCGTTTTGATGAACTGATGGCGCAGGGCGGCTGAATCCGCTGCTTCAGCTGCAGGCAAACCGCAGTAAAGCAGCCTGAAAACCGTATCGGTGGTTTTCAGGCTGTTTTTTGGTGCGCGGTGCGCACCCTACTGTGCGGGTCGGATACCCGTATCCGAGATTTTCATCTCTTGCCTGAATGCCGTCCTTGCGGCCGGCGGATTCAAGAATCCGACCTGCGCCACAGCTTAAAGCAGCCTGAAAACGGGAAATCCGTTTTCAGGCTGCTTTGGAGTTTGTTTACAGTTTGGTGCGCAGGGCGCACCCTACTGGTTTTCAGGCTGCTTTAGGCCGGATTGGCTTCGTCGAAAAAGCTGACTTCGATGCCGAAGGTGTCGGCGATGGCGTTCCCGAGGGCTTGGATGCCGTAGCGTTCGGTGGCGTGGTGGCCGGCGCTGATAAAGACGGTGCCGGTTTCGTTGGCCAGATGGTATTGGGCTTCGGAGATTTCGCCTGTGATGTAGGCGTCGGCGCCGTTGTCGATGGCAGCCTGAAAATAGCCCTGAGCGCCGCCGCTGCACCACACCAGTTTGTCGAGCACGCGCTCGGGGTCGCCGGCGACGGTGGGACGGCGGCCGAGGGCGGCGGCGATGTCGTCGGCAAGGCCGGTGAGGGTTTGGCCGCGTTTGCCGTTGCGCCCGGCGGCCAGCAGGTCTTGGTCGCCGAAGCGGTATTCGGGCAGCCAGCCGCAGCGCGCGGCCAGTTGGGCGTTGTTGCCCAGCTCGGGGTGGGCATCGAGCGGCAGGTGGTAGCCGGCCAGGTTGATGTCGTGGGCGAGCAGGGCGGCGATGCGCTGTTTTTTCCAGCCGGTAATGGTGGCCGGCTCGCTTTTCCAAAACATGCCGTGGTGCACCAGCAGCATATCGGCGCCGATGGCGGCGGCGTGGTCGATGGCGGCGCGGCTGGCGGTTACGGCGGTCAGGATGCGGCGGATGCCGGTGCGCCCTTCGACCTGCAGGCCGTTGGGGGCGTAGTCTTTGAAGCGTGCGGTATCGAGGGTGGCATCGCACCAGTCGAGCAGGGTTTGGCGGTCGGTCATAAGTTTTTCAGGCTGCCTGAGGCGGGGAGAATCAGCCTTTTTTCGGCCGTACGGCTTCGATGCGCTCGCGGGCGCCGGAAAGGTCGATGCCGACCAGTTCGGCGGCCTTGATCAGGCTGTTGGTTTCGACGCCGAGCTTGGCTTGGTTGAGCGCCCACATCAGGGTGGAGCGGGTGCCGCTGCGGCAGTAGGCGAGAATGGGGGCGGGTGATTTGGCGACGGTTTCGCGGAATTCTTCGAGCAGCTGGTCGTTGATGCTGTCCATGGTTACCGGCAGATAGACGACGTTTTCGATACCGGCAGCCTGCAGCCAGCCGCGCACGGTTTCAAAGTCGGGCTGGCCGGGCTCTTCGCCGTCGGGGCGGTTGCAGATGACGGTTTTGATTTCGTATTGGGCGGCCTGCTTGGCCAGACGTTCGTTGAGTTGTTTGCTCACGTAGAGATAGTCGGCAAGTTTTTCCAATGCCATTTTCGGTTTCCTTTCTGCCGCTGGCAGCGGCATATTGTGTGTTGTTTGAAACGGGCGCGATTTTAACGCTTTTTGCCGCAGCGTGTTAATCCGGCGCCGGCGGCGGTTTTTTCAGGCTGCCTGAACGAAAGGCAGCCTGAAAAGAGGTAGGGCGTTTTCAGGCCGCTTCGGACTGCCACTGCCAGCGCCGGCGCCAGGCGCCGAGTACGGCGTCGGGGTATTTGCTGCTGCCGAGGCTGCCGTTGTAGCGGGCAAGCGCGCGGGTGAGGTTGCCGTTTTCCAGATTGCTGTAGTGACGCAGGATGGTGCAGCCGTAGCGCAGATTGGTGCGGATGTCGAACAGATTGTGCTCTTCGGTGCCGATGTAGCGCTGCCAGAAAGGCATCACCTGCATCAGCCCTTTGGCGCCGACGGAACTGATGGCGTACTGGCGAAAGGCGCTTTCGACTTCGATCAGGCCGAGAATCACCTGGGTGTCCAGATCGGCGCGGGAGGATTCGTACTGGATCATCACCAGCAGGCGGCGGCGGGCGGCTTCGCTGTCGACGAAGCGGGCAAGGCGCACCGACATATCGTTGAGCCAGCGCTGGCCTTCGGCGGCGCGGGGAAACACCAGCCGCGGCGGGCTGGCGTTGGCAACCGATTGGCGCATCACGCTGGCGACGTCGTCGGACAGGGTTTCTTCGCGCTGGGCGCCGGCATACGCCCACGGCGCCGCCAGCAGCGAAGCGGCGCCGGCAATCAGGCGGCGGCGGACGGCATCGGTCATGGTTTGCGCGCCAGCATGGTGGCGAATTTGAGTTGGATGGGGTTGCCGTTGGCGTCGGTGGCGTGCATCGAGCCGATTTCTTCGCGGTAATCGATCATTTCCCAGCCGTCGTAATAGCGTGCCAGCTCGCCTTCTTTGAAGGTGAAGTTAAACGGCATCATGCAGGGAAAGTCGGCGGTGTCCATCGCCGAAACGATCAGATTGTAGCCGCCCGATTGGGTGTGCGCCTGCATATCGGCGATGATGGCGGGCACGCGCTGCGGGTCGAGAAACATAAACACCACGGTGGCGACGATAAAGCCGTAGTCTTCGCCGATGTCGGCCTGGTTGATGTCGTAGGCAAACGCCTGCAGCGGCAGGTTTTCCTGCGCCGCCGCTTCGGCCAGGCCGTGCAGGCCGCCGGGGTTGTAGTCGCAGGCATCGACATCAAAGCCGAGCAGGGCGAGCGTGAGCGCGTTGCGCCCCTGGCCGCAGCCTAAATCCAGCGTTTTGCACGGGGAAACGTGCGCGAGCGCTTCTTTGACCGCCGAATGGGTGGCGGTCATGCCGTATTTTTTGCGGAAATAGTCGGTTTTGTCGCACCAGAAGGAAAGCTGCAGCTGCAGATCGTCGCCCTGCGCTTCGATTTTGTGCCATTGCTGCGGCTGGATGACCCATTCGCCGCTCTCGGGTGTGAGCAGGTGTTCGGAAACGGTGCTGCCGTCTTCGTTCAGGCGGTAAAACTTCAGGCTGCCGGCCGAGACCTGCAGCCGCCCCCACGTGCCTTCCTGGGTGTTGTGCTGCGACAGCAGCGCGTTCGGAATATCGGCGGCGTGCCAAACGGGCATTTTTTTGTAGCAAATCAGATTGTCGTTCATGGTGTCGTCCTTTGTGTCGAGAGTGTGAACAGGTTTTCAGGCTGCCTGAAAACGGCAAAGCGCCCAATCTTGGCGTGTCAGTCCAATTCGTTGCTCAGTTTTTGCAAAAAGGCCAGCCGCTCGGCGCGGACGGCGCCGCTGTCGGCGGCGGCTTTGAGCGCGCAGCCGGGTTCGGCGCGGTGGCTGCAGTTGTGGAAGCGGCATTGTCCGGCCAGATGGCGCAGGTCGGGGAAATACTGCAGCAGCTCGGTGCGCTCCAGATGGTGCAGGCCAAATTCCTGCAGGCCGGGCGAGTCGATCAGCTTGCCGCCGTTGTCCAAATCGTAAAGACGGGCGTGGGTGGTGGTGTGGCGGCCGGAATCGAGCGCGGCGGAAATCTCGCCGGTGCGGGCGGCATCGAAACCGAGCAGGGCGTTGGCCAGCGTCGATTTGCCCATGCCGCTTTGGCCGAGCAGGATGGCGGTTTCGCCGGCCAGCAGCGGCTTGAGCGCATCGGCATCTTCCAGCGCGCATAAGGGCAGCAGCGGATAGCCAAAAGTTTGGTAGAAAGCCAGTTTTTCCAGCCAGGCGGCGCTTTGCGGCAGGTCGCTTTTATTGACGGCAATCAGCACGCGGATGTCGGCGGCTTCGGCGGCGAGCAGGGCGCGCTGCAGCAGCATTTCGCTGGGCGCGGGCACGGCGGCGGTTACGATGACCAGCAGGGTAACGTTGGCGGCAATCAGTTTCGAGCGGTAGGCGTCCTGCCGGTAGAGCAGGCTCTGGCGCGGCAGCAGCTCTTCGATAACCGCCTGCTCGCGGTTGAGCGGGGTAATGCGCACCCAATCGCCGCAGGCGAAATCAACCCGTTTGCCGCGCGTATTGGCTTCGTAAAGGCAGCCTGAAAGCGTGCGGACGCTGAAACGGCGGCCGTAGCTGGCGGTGATTTGGGCGGTGTTTTCGGTGTTAGACATGGGGGGGCGGGTTTCAGGCAGCCTGAAAGGGCGGGATGGCCGCATTCACACTTCGGTTTTGTTCGGCGTGAAGGTTTCCCATTTGTTGCAGGCGGGGCAGTGCCAGAAGAAGACCTGCGATTTGAAATTGCAGTTGCGGCAGCGGTACATCAGGCTTTTTTGGATTTGGCGGTCGATCACGTTGCGGATCATTTCGGCGTCTGCTTTCCACGACGGATGCAGCGAGGAGAGGCTCATGCTCAGCAGGCGGTAAACGCCGTTGAGATCAGGGCGGGCGCGCACCAGTTCGAGCACAGTTTGGTTGGCGCGCTCTTCGCCGTAGAGCAGCAGCGATTTTTCGTAGATCAGCTGGGTCAGATCGAGCTGGGGAAAGGTTTTCATGTAGCCGATCAGGATGTCCAGCCCTTCGGCGGCCTTGCCCTGGGCGTCGAAAGCGTCGTACAGGCGCTCGCCGACCATGCTCAGATAGGCGTAGTTTTGTTTTTCGATGGCGCGGTAGGCATCGGCGGCAGCCTGAAAATTGCCTGCTTTGTATTCGATGTCGCCCAAAATCATATTGGCGCGCGTGCATTTGGCATTGTATTCGAGCGCGATGGCAACATGGCGGCGGGCGGTGTCGGCATCGGAGGCAAACAGCGCGGCCTGCGCGGTTTCGCAATGGAACTGGGCGATTTCAAAGCGGTAGGTTTGTTCGTCGTGAGACAGCAAGAGCGCGGTTTCGGCGGCTTTTTCCCAATCGCGGTCCTGCTGGTAGATGTTGAGCAGCACTTCGCGCGCTTCTTTGGCCATGCGGGTGTTTTGCAGCGGCAGCACGGTTTCTTCGGCGCGATCGACCAGGCCGGCGTTTTGGAAGTCGAGCGCCAGCTCGTAGAGCACTCGGCTGCGCTGGTCGGCATCCACGTCGGGCGAATCGAGCAGGGATTTGTGCATCGAAATCGCCTTGTCGTTTTCGCCGCGCTGGCGGTAGAGCTTGCCGAGGGTCAGGTTGAGGCGGTAGGCGTCGGGGTGGCCGCCGGCGGCTTCTTCCAGATGCTGCGCGGCTTGGGCGCTGTTTCTGTCCACCAGCGCGTTCAGGCTGCGGTAGAAGCTGTCGGGCACCGATTTGGCCTGCTTGAGCACCGCTTTCATATCGACGCGGGCGGCAATCCAGCCCATGGTGAAGAAAATCGGCTGCAGCAAAATGGCGGCAACCAGCGCCCATATCCAAATATCGTTTTCCATAGGGCGCGGCGTTTATTTTTTGTCGGCGGGGGCGGAGGCAGCCTGAACGGGTGCGGCGATGTCTTCGCCGGAAAGGCGCGCGCTTTTATGCACTTCGGCGCGCAGGCGGCCGTTTTCCGCGCGCAGGCGCAGCAGGCGGCCGAACATGGCGAAAATGCCGAACAGCGCGCCGATAACGAAGCAAATGAACAGCACCACAATCATCGGCCATTCGATGTGCTCGCCTGGGACGTAATAAAACGGCACGCGCTGGACGTTGTTCAGCGCGATGATCAGGAAAAATACCAGAATAAGGATTTTGAGCAGGTTATAGACCAGTTTCATGTTCGGCTCCGTAGGCAGGGCGTCTTGCAGATGCGGGCGCGGCGGCGTCCGCGGTGTGATTGGCAACGGGCAGGCAGCCTGAAAACCGCTTTCAGGCTGCCTGCGGGCGCGTAAGTGTAAACGATTTGCGCTGTTTTTGATATGGCGCGCCGTTGTCTCTAACGGCGCGGAGTGTATAATCGCAGGCTTTTCCACACCGGCGCGCCGCCCGATTCGGCCGGCCGCGGCCGGATACACGAACCGACCAACAAGAAAGAACACAATCATGGCGCTGACTATGGACGATCGCGACGGCAAAATCTGGTACAACGGCAGCCTGGTGGATTGGCGCGAAGCCAAAACCCACGTGCTGACCCATACCCTGCACTACGGCATGGGCGTATTTGAAGGCGTGCGCGCCTACGAAACGGCGCAGGGGCCGGCAATCTTCCGCCTGCAGGACCATACCGACCGTTTTTTCGATTCGGCCAAAATCGTCGGCATCAAACTGCCCTTCGATAAAGAAGCCATCAACCGCGCCCATCTGGAAGTGGTTAGAGCCAACGGCCTGAAATCCTGCTATTTCCGCCCGATGGCGTTTTACGGCTCGGGCAAGCTCGGCATCGCCCCCAAAGCCGACGACGTGCAGGTTATCGTCGCCGCCTGGGCTTGGGGCGCCTATCTGGGCGAAGACGCCATCAAACACGGCATCCGCTGCAAAATCAGCAGTTTCAGCCGTCATCATCCCAACATCACCATGATTAAGGCCAAAGCCAACGGCAACTACATGAATTCCATCATGGCCAACAGCGAAGCGCAGCAAAGCGGTTTTGACGAAGCGATTTTGCTCGACTCGCAAGGCTATGTCGCCGAAGGCGCCGGCGAAAACATCTTCACCGTCCACCGCGGTCGCCTGTTTACGCCGGCGCTGGATGTGGCGCTGGACGGCATCACCCGCCGCACGGTGATCGAAATCGCCCGCGACATGGGGCTGGAAGTGGTGGAAAAACGCATCACCCGCGACGAACTCTATATTGCCGACGAAGTATTCTTCACCGGCACCGCCGCAGAAATCACGCCGATACGCGAAATTGACAACCGGCCGGTGGGCAGCGGCAGCCGCGGCGAAATCACCGCCCGCCTGCAGCAGCGCTTCTTCGATATCGTTGCCGGACGCGATGCCGAATACGCGCATCTGCTGACTTATGTTGTGTAAATCATACGAACGCGTATTCTGTTACCGCAGCTTTCAGGCAGCCTGAAAGCTGCGGTTTTTATTTGCATATCGGCGGTGCCGGTTTTTCAGGCTGCCTGAAAAGCGGGCGCCTGTTGGGCAAAGACAGCCGTTTTCCCTTATCAAACAGCATGATTTTCTTTACAATGCCCGCTTTATATTCAAGCTCTGTAAAGGTTGTTTTACCATGTCTATGCAAATTACCGACCTCTTGGCGTTCGGAGTCAAAAACAAAGCCTCCGACTTGCACATCTCGGCCGGCCTGCCGCCGATGATCCGTGTGAATGGCGACATCCGCCGCATCAATCTGCCGGAAATGAACGCGGAAGAAGTCGGCAATATGATCGCTTCGGTAATGAACGATTTGCAGCGCAAAAACTACCAGCAAAATCTGGAAACCGACTTTTCGTTCGAACTGCCCAATGTGGCGCGTTTCCGTGTGAACGCCTTTAATACCGAACGCGGTCCGGCTGCGGTATTCCGTACCATTCCGAGCAAAGTGCTGACGCTGGAGGAATTGAAGGCGCCGCGCATTTTCCAAAAAATTTCCGAATATCCGCGCGGTCTGGTACTGGTTACCGGTCCGACCGGTTCGGGTAAGTCCACCACGCTGGCGGCGATGATCGACTACATCAACGACCGCATGCCCGCCCACATCCTGACCATCGAAGACCCGATTGAGTTTGTGCACCAGAGCAAAAAAGCCCTGATCAACCAGCGCGAACTGCACGAACACACCCACAGCTTCGCCAACGCCCTGCGCTCCGCCCTGCGTGAAGACCCGGACGTGATTCTGGTGGGTGAGATGCGTGACCCCGAAACCATCGGCCTGGCGCTGACCGCTGCCGAAACCGGCCACTTGGTATTCGCCACCCTGCACACCACCAGCGCCGCCAAAACCATCGACCGTATCATCGACGTATTCCCTGCCGGCGAAAAAGAGATGGTGCGCTCCATGCTTTCCGAATCGCTGCGTGCGGTAATCGCCCAAACCCTGCTGAAAACCAAAGACGGCAAAGGCCGTGTGGCCGCGCACGAAATCATGGTCGCCACCCCTGCGGTGCGCAACCTGATCCGCGAAAACAAGATCGCCCAGATGAACTCGGTGCTGCAAACCGGTCAGAACCACGGTATGCAGACACTCGACCAGTGCCTGCAGGACTTGGTACGCCGCGGCATGGTATCGCTGGCCGACGCCCGCGCCAAATCCGCCAACCCCGATATGATTTCCTGATTGAACCCGCAGCGAGGAGCAAGCTATGTCAGAAGCCAATCACGGCCAAGTCGCTTCCATGTTGGAAGGCTATGTGAACCAGATGAAAATCACCCCCGAGGCCGCCGGTTTGGGCAATACCTATGTTGCCCAAAAGGCCGCGATGGAAGAGGCGGGCGAAGGCCATTCCGCTTTCCGTCCGATCGAAAAACTGCACCCGCTGCTGGAAAAAATGGCCGCCGAGTGTGAAAAGCGCGGCGCTTCGGATATCTTTATCAGCACCGGTTTCCCGCCTTCTTTCAAAATCAACGGCGAGCTGATTCCGGTGCCGCTCAAAGCGCTCACCCATATCGACACGCAAATTCTGGTGTACTCCACCATGACGCCCGAGCAGCGCGCCCGTTTCGACCAAGAATTGGAGCTGAACTACTCGGCCACTTCCAAAGACGGCGTGCGTTTCCGTGTCAACGCCTACCACGAGCAAGGCCGCATGGGCATGGTATGGCGTCGCATCACCACCAAAATCATGACTGTGGACGATTTGCAGCTGCCGCAAGGTTTGAAAGAACTTGCCATGCAGCCGCGCGGCCTGATTATTCTGGCCGGTGCCACTGGTTCCGGTAAATCCACATCGATGGCCGCCATGCTCGACTGGCGCAACAAACACTCCGCCGGCCACATCGTAACCATCGAAGACCCGGTCGAGTACATCCATTCGCCGATTAAAAGCATTTTCACCCAGCGCGAGCTCGGTATCGATACCAACAGCTGGGACATGGCCGTGCAGTCCGCGATGCGTCAGGCGCCGGACGTTGTCTGCGTGGGTGAGGTGCGTAACGAACACACCATGGAAAAAGCCATGCAGCTGGCGCAAACCGGCCACTTGGTATTCTTCACCATCCACGCCAACAACGCCGTGCAGGCCATCGAACGTATTCTCGGCTTCTACCCCGAAGAGCGCCACCAGCAGGTGCTGATGGACTTGGCGCTGAACGTGGTCAGCATTATTGGTCAGCGTCTTGCCCGCCTTAAAGCCGGCGGCCGTACCGCGATTGTCGATTTGATGATCAACACCCCCGCCATGCAGGACCACATTTTCAAAGGCGAGCTGATGGAATGTATGGCGCTGATGAACCGCGCCGAGACCGACGGCATGCAGACTTTCGACCAAGACCTGTTCAAGCTCTACACCGAAGGCCGCATCACTTTCGACGAAGCCCTGCGCCAAGCCGAATCCGTCAACGACCTGCGCCTGCGCATCACCCTGTGGGAAGAGGGCAACGAAGCCACCCACATCTTCGAGCGCGTCAGCGATCTGGAAGTGCTGTAAACCCGCTTTCAGGCAGCCTGAAAACGCTAAACCTGCAACTTTGTAACGAAGTTGCAGGTTTTTCTTTGGGCACGGCAAAACCGCTGCGATGTTGATCCGGCTACAGGCAGCCTGAAACGGTGGCCGATCGGTTTTCAGGCTGCCTTTGTGCCGGATGGTGCGCAGGTTTGGGCATGCAGGGCAAAAAAAGCAGCCTGAAAACTTTTCAGGCTGCTTTTGTGGGTTGCGAAACGGAATAAGCGTTTAGCCGTGCAGCGCGCGTTTGTCGGCGGCCAGGCAGGCTTCGTGGACGACTTCGGAGAGTGTCGGGTGGGCGTGGATGATACGGGCGATGTCTTCGCTGCTGGCGGAGAATTCGAGTCCGACCACGCCTTCGGCGATCAGTTCGCTCACCATCGGGCCGACCATGTGCACGCCGAGAATGCGGTCGGTTTCGGCGTCGGCCAGCACTTTGACCGTGCCTTTGGCTTTGCCCAGACCGAGCGCGCGACCGTTGGCGCCGAAGCCGGACGTGCCTTTTTTGTATTTGACGCCTTCGGCTTTGAGCTGCTCTTCGGTTTTGCCGACCCAGGCGATTTCGGGGTCGGTATAAATCACGAAAGGCACGTTGTTGAAGTCGATATGCGGTTTCTGGCCGGCGATGCGCTCGGCCACGGCCACGCCTTCGTCGCTGGCTTTGTGCGCCAGCATCGGGCCGCGCACCACGTCGCCGATCGCCCAGACGTTGGGCAGGTTGGTGCGGCAGTCGCCGTCCACTTTGATAAAGCCGCGCTCGTCTTTTTCCAAGCCGACGGCTTCGCCGTTCAGGCCGCTGGTATTGGGGATGCGGCCGATGGAAACGATGAGTTTGTCGAACACTTCGGTTTTCTTCTCGCCGTTTGCCAATTCAAATTCAACGGTAACGCCTTTGGCATCGGATTTGATTTCGCCGATTTTCACGCCCAGCTCGATGGACAGACCCTGCTCTTTGGTGAAGTATTTGAAGGCTTCTTTGGCGATTTGCTGGTCGGCGGCGGCCAGGAAGGTCGGCGCGGCTTCAAGAATGGTTACCTGCGAGCCGACGCGCTTCCACACCGAACCCATTTCCAAACCGATCACGCCAGAACCGATGATGCCGAGTTTTTTCGGCACTTCGGTCAGGTTCAGCGCGCCTTCGTTGTCCAGCACGTTTTTGTTGTCGATGGCAATCTGCGGCAGCGGGCGCGGCACGGAGCCGGTGGCGACAATCACGTTTTTGGCTTCGACGACGGTTTTCTCGCCTTTGTTATCGACTTCGATTTGGTAGAGATCGCCGTTTTTGCCGACAAACGAACCTTTTCCGTGCAGGCTGGTAACTTTGTTTTTCTGGAACAAAAAGGCGATGCCGCCGGTGAGTTTGGTCACAATCGCGTCTTTGCGCTCGATCATTTTGGCGGCATCAAATTTCACGTCGCCGACGGTGATGCCGTGTTCGGCGAAATCGTGCTGCGCGGCGTGGAAGTGCTCGCTCGACTGCAGCAGCGCTTTGGAAGGGATACAGCCGACGTTCAGGCAGGTGCCGCCCAATGCGGGGGCGTCGCCTTTTTTGTTCACGCCCGCGTCGATGCAGGCGGTTTTGAAACCGAGTTGGGCGGCACGGATGGCGGCAACGTATCCGCCGGGGCCGGCGCCGATAACGACAACGTCGAATTGAGACATGGTGTTTTTCCTTTGCTTTGGTTGCTGGGTTGCGGGCAAAACCGCAGCTTTGCCCAAACCGCGTCATTTTAGCAGCCAAAGGCGCAAGCGTTAAGTTTTATCACTTGGGAAAAAGCGCGGCGCCGGCGTGGCGGCATGGCCGCGTTTCAGGCTGGCTTCGCGGCGGGGAAATTGTTAAGATTGGCCGGCCGCGCGGATGCAGGCAGCCTGAAAAACCGGCTGCGCCGCCGGCGCAAAAAACCATCAGAAAAACACGGAGAAACAGACATGAAAAACTTTGCAACCGCCGATCTGATCGACATCGCCCCCGACACCCCGTCCTGCGAAACCGATTTCAAAAGCTACGGCCTGCGCACCCGCTTTTGCGGCCGCATCCGCACCGTGCAATGCCGCAGCGACAACGGCCTGGTCAAACAGCTGGCCAACACCGCTTCCGACGGCGAAGTTTTGGTGGTGGACGGCGGCGGCCTGCGCTACAGCGCGCTGATGGGCGACATGATTGCCGAAGCCGCCGCGCGCAACGGCTGGGCGGGCGCCGTGATTTACGGCGTAATCCGCGACAGCGATGCCATCGGCCGCATGGATTTCGGCGTCAAAGCGCTGGGCACCAACCCGCGCAAAAGCGCCAAAGACGGGCGCGGCGCCACCGATACCGCCGTTGCCTTCGGCGGTGTCGTCTTTACCCCGGGCGCCTGGCTCTATAGCGACGAAGACGGCATCCTGGTGGCCGAACAGCCCTTTCAGACTGCCTGAAACCCCAAAAACCTGTTCTGAAACCACACACGAAAGGAAAACCAAATGATGAAAATCAGCAGTCAATGGCTGGAAGGCCGCTGCTTCGTTGCCAGCAACGGCAGCGGGCACAGCGTAGTTATGGACGGCAGCGGCGGCGAAGCAGGCAGCCTGAAACGCGGCGTCAGCCCGATGGAAATGCTGCTGATGGGCGTGGCCGGCTGCTCGAGCATCGATGTGGTCGAAATCCTGAAAAAGCAGCGCCAGGACGTGCGCGACTGCATTGCCACCGTCGAAGGCGTGCGCGCGCCCACCGTGCCGCGCGTGTTCACCGAAATCCGCATCCATTTCAAAATTGTCGGCGTCGGCGTCAAGCCCGAACAGGCCGAACGCGCGGTGCAGCTGTCCGCCGAAAAATACTGCTCGGCTTCCATCATGCTGGGCAAAGCCGCCAAAGTCAGCCACAGCTTCGAGATAGTCGAAGCCGAAAGCCAATAGCGAAGGCAGCCTGAAAACGCTTTTCAGGCTGCCTTCCGATGCCCAAACTTCCCGATAAGGAGCATACCATGTCCCAATGGTCTTACTGGATGATTGCCGCCGCCGTCGTTTTTGTGCTCGAGCTGTTTGTCGGCACGGTGTATTTGCTGGTGCTGGCCGCCGCCTTGGCGGGCACTTCGCTCTCGGTGCTGCTGTTCGGCATTCCGCTTCCGGTTGCGCTGGTGGTGGCTGCCGCGCTGTCCGGCGCCGGCGTGTATGCGGTGCACCGCAACCGCAGCGCCCACAAGCCCGCCGACAGCAACGATTTGGACATCGGCCAGCCGGTCAGCGTGGAAGCTGTGCTGCCCAACGGCCATTGGCGGGTGTTTTACCGCGGCGCGCCGTGGGAAGCGAAAAACACCGGCACCGCCGAACTGCAAGCCGGCGGCAGCGCCGAAATCTGCGGCAAAGAAGGCATTGTGCTGCTGGTTCGCAAGCGCTGAAATCTGTCTGTCCGGGCGCAAAGCAGCCTGAAAACCGCGTTTTCCTTTTTTTCACACTTTACACAGGAGCATGGATATGGAACTGTTACTCCCTTTGGTTATTTTGGGCGGCATCATCGTTCTCGGCTACAAAACGTTTAAAGTTGTGCCGCAGCAGGAAGCCTACGTTATCGAGCGGCTGGGCAAATTCCGCGCCGTACTCAATCCCGGGCTCAACACCCTGCTGCCCTTTCTCGACCGCGTGGCCTACCGCCACTCGCTCAAAGAAATCCCGCTGGACGTGCCCAGCCAGGTGTGCATCACCCGCGACAACACCCAGCTGACCGTGGACGGCATCATCTATTTCCAAGTAACCGATCCCAAGCTCGCTTCCTACGGCTCGAGCAACTACATCATGGCCATCACCCAGCTGGCGCAGACCACCCTGCGCTCGGTGATCGGCCGCATGGAATTGGACAAAACCTTTGAAGAGCGCGACGAAATCAACCGCATCGTTGTCGCCGCGCTGGACGAAGCCGCCGTATCGTGGGGCGTGAAAGTGCTGCGCTACGAAATCAAAGACCTGGTGCCGCCGCAGGAAATCCTGCGCGCCATGCAGGCGCAGATTACCGCCGAGCGCGAAAAACGCGCCCGCATCGCCGAATCCGAAGGCCGCAAAATCGAGCAGATCAACCTGGCCAGCGGCGAGCGCGAAGCCGCCATCCAGCAGTCCGAAGGCGAAGCGCAGGCCGCCATCAACGCATCCAACGGCGAAAAAGTCGCCCGCATCAACCACGCGCAGGGCGAAGCCGAAGCGCTGCGGCTGGTGGCCGAAGCCAATGCCGACGCCATCCGCAAAATCGCCGAAGCGCTGCAGCAGCCCGGCGGCAGCGAAGCGGTCAATCTGAAAGTGGCCGAACAATACGTCGCCGCCTTCGGCAAGCTCGCCAAAGAAGGCAACACCCTGATTATGCCGGCCAATGTCGCCGAACTGGGCAGCCTGGTCGCCGCCGGCCTGTCCATCGTCAAAAAAGGCGCGCCGCAAAACGGCAGTGGCAGTTAAACCGAATCAAACCGCAAACCATGCGAAAGCAGCCTGAAAACATGAAAAACTACCGCCCTTATCTCGGAACCTTAATCTGCATCGGTCTGGCCGTTTGGTTTTTCACCATGAAGATGTTCGGCTTTATGCTGCTGGTTTTCCTGCCGCTGCTGCTGATTACCCGCGCCGTGAAATGGTGGAAGGCGCGGCGCGACCCGCAGGCGAAAAGGCTTGAGCGCTTCCGGCTGGCGGCGTGGACGGCTGCCGTTGTTTTCATTCTCGGCGTGAACTGGCAGTACCAGCGCGAAGCCCGCAGCGAGATGGCTGCCATTGCCGCCGCTATCGAGCGCTACCACGCCCAGCACGGCAGCTATCCCCAAGCCCTAACCGATGCCGGTTTCCATACAAACAAAAGTTTTGAAATACGCTACGGCTATCAAAAAGATACCCAAAAACATTTTCTGCTGTACAAAGACCCGCTGCTGCCGTTTGAGTTTTACAGCTACGATTTCGAGCACCACCGCTGGCTGCAGGACAACGGCGAGCCGCTGAGTAATTAAGTGCACCACCCTATTGTTGGCAGCCTGAAAAACCTTTTCAGGCTGCTTTAATCAGGAACCGCGAATATGAAGAACAAGCACACCGCTTTGGTCTGCACCCTGCTGCTGGGGCTGTCCGCCTGCACGCAGGAGCACACCGCAACGGCGGCTGCAGCCGCATCTGCCCCCGCGCCGGCCGTGCTGCTGGAAAACCGGTATTTGGAAAGCCGGCTGAGCGGTGAAGCGTCGGAAACGGAATCGGCGCAGTCGGCGGCTTTTGCCGAACTCTTGGCCGGCGGCCGCGCTGATGCTTTCACCGCACTGTTTGCCCAAGCCCGCCATCCGGCCGGCAAAGCCTACGCCCTGATCGGCCTGCACCAAACCGATCCCGCCGCCTATGCGCGGCTGAAAAACGACTGGCCGGCGGCAGAAGAAATTACCGTGCTTACTGGCGATCTTGCCTTGGACTACCGTGCCGCCGAGCTGTTTCCCGCCATTGAAGACGGCCGTCTGCTGCGCTTTATCAACGAACCCCGCCCCCACGGCGATGCAGACGCGCTGCTGCCGCCGTTTGCCGACAGGCAGCCTGAAAACCCAAACACACCATGAACCGCAAAACCCTTGCCATCAAAACCGGCAAAGCCCTGCTGTGGCTTGCCGTTTTCTTTGCCGCCAGCCTGATTGCCGACTGGTGGCGCCGTCCCAACCCGCCCGCCAATGCCGCCGACCTGCCGCTGCATACGCTTTCCGGCCGCGACACCACCCTGCGCCAAAGCAGCAGCGGCCAAACGCTGGTGCTGTATTTCTGGGGCTCGTGGTGCGGCATCTGCCGCCGCACGTCGCCGGCCGTTGAGCAGTTGCGCGCCGACGGCGTGCCGGTTATCGGCGTTGCCATGCAATCGGGCAGCGATGCCGATATCGGCCGCTACCTTGCCGGGCACGGCTGGCATTTCGACACGGTAAACGACAGCGGCACGCTGGCGCGGCAATGGCAGGTGCGCGCGGTGCCGACAGTGGTGCTGGTGCGCAACGGCCGCATCGTCCACAGCACCAGCGGCATCGCCAGCTACTACGGCTTGAAAAGCCGCATCCGGCTGGCAGACTGGAAAGACGGCTGAAACGGCGGATTTAGCGTTTTAGCTTCGCAACTCCGCTACACTACGCAGGCTGCCTGCGGATCAAGGCAGCCTGAAAACTATCCGCACTGTGCCCCCGGCAAAATCTGCATAACAAAAGGCAGCCTGAGACTTTCAGGCTGCCTTTTGCTTGGCTTTCCGGTGCGGACTTTAGGCGCGGCGGTTCGAGCCTTGCACCATATCCAGCAGAAACAGGCGGCAGTCGAGCTTGCCGTTGTAGAGCGGGATTTTGCGCTTGGGCGACAGGCGCATCAGTTTGGGCATATCACGATCGCCGCTGAACATGCCGATCTGCCAGCCGGCGTAATGCTGCTTGAGCCAGCTTCCGAGCTGCGGATAGAGCGCGTGCAGAGCCTGGATTTCCGCCAGCCGCACGCCGTAGGGCGGGTTGGACAGCATCAGGCCGCCTTCGCCGTTGGGGCGCTGGGCAAGGGCGTCGCCGCGGCGCACGGCAATGACGTCGGATAACTGCGCCGCTTCGATATTGGCCAGCGCATGGTGCACCGCCTGCTGGTCGATATCAGAAGCGGCTAGCGGCGCCGGCGCGGGGCGGACGGCATCCTGCGCTTCAGTCCGCAAACGCTGCCACAGCGCGGAATCGAAGCCGCGCAGCCGCTCGAAAGCGAAGCGGCGCAACAGGCCGGGGGCGCGGTTTTGCGCGATCCACGCCGCTTCGATGGCGATGGTGCCGCTGCCGCAAAACGGGTCTTGAAAGGGCTGCGAGCCGTCGTAGCCGGCTAGAAGCAGCAGGCCGGCCGCCAGGTTTTCGCGCAGCGGCGCAGCGCCGGTTTCGCGCCGGTAGCCGCGTTTGAACAGCGCTTCGCCGCTGGTATCGACAAACAGCAGAGCCTGCGCTTCGTCTAAAAACACATGCACGCGCACATCGGGCGCGCCTTTATCGACGCTGGGGCGGCTGCCCGTGGCGTCGCGGAAGCGGTCGCATAGCGCGTCTTTCACTTTCAGCGCGGTAAATTCCAGACTTTTCACCCGCGGCCGCTTGCCTTCGATCTGCACTTTGAAGGTCTGGCCGACGTCGAACCAGGCCGGCCAGTCGGTTTCGCGGGCGAGACGGTACACATCGTGCTCGCTGCGGTAGCCGCCGGCGGCCAGCTGCAGCAGCACGCGGCCGGCGGTGCGGGCGTGCAGGTTGATGCGGTACACGGTTTTCAGGCTGCCTTGGCAGCGCACGCCGCCGTCGAGCGCTGCGGTTTTTTCGGCGCCGAGCGCGGACAATTCCTGCGCCAGCACGGCTTCCAGGCCGCGCGGGCAGCTGATAAATAGGGGATAGCTGCTCATAAGGGTCTTTCAAAAGGCGGAAAAGTTTTCAGGCTGCCCTGATGTTTCAGGCAGCCTGAAAAACTGTTGGTGCGGGCACTCAATCCCAATAGCGGTAACGGCGGTGGCGTCGCGGCGGCGGCGGGTAAACCACCGGCGGCGCTTCCTGATAAATCACCGTGGTGCCCGGCGGGGCGTGGACGTGGACGGTTTTATTAACGGTGGTACGGCTTTCCACCGGCAGATCGAGCACCGCCACGCGGCCGTCGGGCGTTTCGGCGTACATGCAGCCGCCCAAAAGCATCAGGGCGGGCAGAAAAAGGAAGCGGCGCATATCGTTATCCTTTTTTCTGGGGTTTGGCAGCGGCAGACGCTTTTCAGGCTGCCTTTGCCGTGCGTTAGAAAGTAAAGGTGCTTTTTTTCTTCGGCCGTTTTTCGTCGAGATAGGCGGTCATGGTGTCGAACAGCACTTTTTCGCTGAAGCTGTCGCCTTCGCGGCGGATCAGGCGACAGCGTTGGACGGGGGCGTGGCCGGTAACCACCACCATGCGGCCGGTTTTGCTCAGGCGCTCGCGCAGGCCTTCGGGCAGCTCGCGCAGGGCGCCGCCAACGTAGATGGCGTCGTAGCTTTCGCCGTTTTTCATCAGGCCGTCGCCGTGGCGCAGTTCGACGTTTTTATAACCCAGTTTTTCTAGCACGCGGCGGGCGGCATCCAGCTGGGTTTCGTCCATATCGTAGCTGTGGACGCGGCCGCCGAGCGTGGCGAGTAAGGCGGTGGCATAGCCGGAGCCGGTGCCGATTTCGAGCACGCGGTCGTCTTTGCCCAATTCCAGCCCCTGCACCATGCGGGCGACGATTTTCGGCTCCAGCATCATGCTGCCGTTGGGCAGGGTCAGGGCGGTGTCGGCATAGGCGTAGCCGCGCTGGTCGGGCTGGACGAACTCTTCGCGCGGGATGTTGTCCAGCGCGTCCAAAAGGTCGAAATCCAATACGTCCCACGGGCGGATCTGCTGTTCCACCATATTAAAACGGGCTTTGTCGAAATCCATATCCGGCTCACAGTGTGAAAGAAAAAACGGCGCGATTATAGCGGTTTTGCGCCGCCTTTAACAGTAATGAACGCGGCGGCGCACAGCGCGAAACAGGCAGCCTGAAAAGCGTTTCAGGCTGCCTGCGGGTTTGGCCGGCTCAAGGTTTATACGTTGACGCCGTAGTTTTTCGCCAAGGGGCCGAGACCGCCTTTGAAACCCTGGCCGATGGCGCGGAATTTCCATTCGCCGTTGTGGCGGTACACTTCGCCGAAAATCATCGCGGTTTCCACCGAAGCGTCTTCCGATAGGTCGAAACGCGCCACTTCGACATTGGTGTCGGCGTTCACACAGCGGATAAAGGCGCTGGATACCTGGCCGAAGTTCTGGTTGCGCTGCTCGGCTTCGTGGATGGTTACGGTTACGGCGATTTTTTCCACGTCGGCAGGAACCTGGTCGAGATTGATGATGATGCTTTCGTCGTCGCCGTCGCCTTCGCCGGTGCGGTTGTCGCCGGTGTGTTCCACCGAGCCGTCGGCCGATTTGGTCTGGTTGTAGAAGATGAAGTCGGCATCGGAGCGGACTTTGCCCGAAGCGTTGAGCAGGAAGGCGCTGCCGTCCAAGTCAAACGCTGCGCCGTCGGTGGCGCGCACGTCCCAACCCAAGCCGATCAGCATTTTTTTCATGCCCGGTGCTTCTTTGCTCAAGCTGACGTTGCCGCCTTTTTGCAAACTGATTGCCATAGATGTCTCCTGTCGGTTGTGAAAAAGCGCGAAGCCGCGCGCTGCGGATTATAAGGCCGAACGGCGCTTTTGCAACGGGAAAAACACGCCGGACGGCGTTTTTGCCACAGCAAAAGGCAGCCTGAAAGTTTTAGGCTGCCTGCGGGGCTTTCAGGCTGCCGGCAGGGCGGCCAAAAATCCCAGCATGCGGCGGGCGCTTGCACTAAAATACGCGCCCTGCCGCCGGGGCGCGCGATGTCCGTGCCGCCGTTGCAGGCAGCCTGAAAAACTTTGCCATGCTCACCGAACTCGAAAAAAACGCCATCCGCGACCACTACCGCACGCTGGCCGACAACCTGCCCAATTTCCGCCCGCGCGCCGCCCAGCGCGAGATGATTGCGGCGGTAGCCAACGCTTTTTCGCGCACCCTGTCTGCCGAAAATGCGCAGGGGCAGCCTGAAAACGGCGAAGCGCCCCGTCGCGAGGGCGAGAGCATTGTGGTGGTGGAGGGGCCGACCGGCGTCGGCAAGTCGCTGGCCTATCTGTTGGCCGGCGGCATTATGGCGCAGACACGCGGCAAGCGGCTGGTGGTGTCCAGCGCCACCGTCGCCCTGCAGGAACAGCTGGTCGGCCGTGATTTGCCCTTTGTGGTGGCCAACAGCGGGCTGGAATTGAGCTTCGCGCTGGCCAAGGGGCGCGGCCGCTATCTCTGCCCCTACCGGCTCTACCAGCTGACGCAGAACAACGCCCAGCAGAGCCTGGCCGGCTTTGAAGCACCAGCGGTGCTGTGGGACAAAAAACCGAAGCCCGAAGATTTGGCGCTGCTGCACGACATCGCCGAGCGTTTTGCCCGCCGCGAATTTAACGGCGACCGCGACGAGTGGCCGGACAAAATCGACGATGCGTTGTGGCAGAAAGTGAGCAACGACAACCACGGCTGCCTGAAATCCGCCTGCCCAAACCGCGCCGAATGCCCGTTTTATCTGGCGCGCGACACGCTGGACAAGGCCGATGTGGTGGTGACCAACCACGATTTGCTGATGGTGGACATCAATATGGGCGGCGGCGTGATTCTGCCGGCGCCGGAAAACAGTTTTTACTGCATCGACGAAGCCCACCACCTGCCGAAAAAGGCGCTCAACCAGTTTGCCGCCGAGCATTCGTGGCTGCAGGCGGTGTGGCTGGCGGAAAAACTGCCGCAGCAGAGCAGCAAAATCGCCGCGCTGTGCGACAAGGACGAATTGGCGATGCTGGCCGACGAAGCGGCGGAAGGGCTGCTCGAAGCGCTCAACGAATGGCAGTTCCACCTGACAGACGAGCCGGATTTGCAGGACAAGGGCGACGGCCGTGAAAGCGTGTGGCTGTGGGAAGACGGCGAAATCCCCGAGCATCTGCAGACGCTGGTGTCCAACAGCCACATCTGTGCGCAGGCGTTGCTCAAGCACGTTTGCAGCCTGCGCGACGCTCTGGCCGCCGCCCGCCGCGACAAGGAACAAAACGCCGCCCAAATCGACCGTACCGCCAGCGAGTTCGGCGTTTTCGTCGCCCGCGCCGAGCAGGTGGCGGCGGTGTGGGAGTTGCTGGCCGCCACCCGCAGCGACGACAAAGAAGCGCCGCTGGCCAAGTGGATCGCCTGCCGCCGCGACGACAAGGCCGACTGGGTATTCCACGCCAGCCCCATCAGCAGCGCGTCGGCGCTGGCCAACGGCCTGTGGCGGCGGGCGGCAGGCGCGCTGCTGACATCAGCCACTTTGCAGTCGCTGGGCAGCTTCGATCTGCTGCTGCGCCAAACCGGCTTAAGCTGGCTGCCGCAAACCACCACGCTGGCGCTGCAAAGCCCCTTTGATTTTGCCAAGCAGGGCGAACTGTATCTGCCGCCGCTGGCGGCCAGCCCGAAAAACCCCGCCGCCCATACCGACGAAATCGTCGCCTGGCTGCCCAAGCTCGTCAGCGACAGCGAAGCGGTGGGCACGCTGGTGCTGTTTTCCTCGCGCAAGCAGATGCAGGAAGTGGCTTTCAGGCTGCCTGAAAGCTATCTGCCGCTGCTGTTGGTGCAGGGCGAGCAGTCGAAAGCCTCGCTGCTGGCGCAGCACCGCGAAGCGCTCTCTGCCGGCCGGCCGAGCATTATTTTCGGGCTCGACAGCTTTGCCGAAGGCCTGGATCTGCCGGGCGAAGCCTGCGTGCACGTGATTATCGCCAAGCTGCCCTTCGCCATGCCCGACAATCCCATCGAGAAAACCCAAAGCCGCTGGATCGAGCAGCGCGGTGGCCGGCCGTTTATCGAAATCACCGTGCCCGAAGCCAGCATCAAGCTGATTCAGGCCGTCGGCCGGCTGATCCGCACCGAGCAGGACTACGGCCGCATCACCATACTCGACTCGCGCATCAAAACCCAGCAGTACGGCCGCCAGATGCTCGCCTGCCTGCCGCCGTTTAAGCGCATAGGCTAGGGCGGTGTTCTGCTTGTGCTAGGGCAGCCTGAAAAGCAGAATCTGCGAAAGGCAGCCTGAAAAAACGCTGTCATTAGCTTATGCAAGTCCGCTACGCCACCCCCCGCGCAGGCGGGAATCTTGCTTGGCTTGGCGTTTAATAATATCTGGAGAAACAAACCATTGCCGAAGTTCCGACAAGATTCCCGCCTGCGCGGGAATGACGTTATTTGGAGTAATTGGGTTTGGAGCCATTTGGGCTTCTGCCCAACTTTCAGGCTGCCTTGCCCGTGCCGGTTTCGCCCCATACAAAAGCAGCCTGAAAACCCTTTGACAGGTTTTCAGGCTGCTTTTTGAGTTTGCGCTGCAGATTAGGCGGCGGCAGGTACCACGGCAACGGTGATGTTGGCAACGGCATCGGCGTGCAGCGCCACTTCCACTTCGTATTCGCCGACTGCTTTGAGCGGGCCGTTCGGCAGGCGGACGTTGGCTTTAACGGCTTCTACGCCGGCGGCAACGATGGCGGCGGCGATGTCGGCATTGGTTACGGAACCGAACAGACGGCCGTCCACGCCGGCTTTCTGGGCGATGGTAATGGTTTGGCCGTCGAGTTTCTGCTGGCGTGCCTGGGCATCGGCCAGAGCCGCTGCCTGTTTGGCTTCCAGTTCGGCGCGGCGCGCTTCAAACTCTTTCAGGTTGGCTTCGGTCGCGCGTTTGGCTTTGCCTTGCGGGATCAGAAAGTTGCGGGCATAACCGTTTTTCACGGTTACTACGTCGCCAAGGCTGCCCAAAGCTGCGATTCTTTCCAGAAGGATAATTTGCATGGTTCGGACTCCTGATTATTTGTGTTGGTCGGTGTAGGGCAGCAAGGCCAAGAAACGGGCGCGTTTCACGGCTACGGCCAGCTGGCGCTGGTAGTGGGCTTTGGTGCCGGTGATGCGGGCGGGGATGATTTTGCCGTTTTCGGTGATGAAGTCTTTCAGCAATTCAACCTGTTTGTAATCCACTTCTTGGATTTTTTCTGCCGTAAAGCGGCAGTATTTTCTGCGTTTGAATGTTTGACGAGCCATTGTCGTTAACCTTTATGTGTTTGAATATGTTGGATGCGCAACACGGGATAATGGGTTTTCAGGCTGCGTTGGGCGAGAAATCCCGCCACGTCCACCTGTTCGCCCTCGCGGTGCTGCCATGCTTGGGCGTCCGAGCCGATGATTTTGCCGGCCAGTTCGAATTTGGCCAGATAGGGCGAGCCGTTGTCCTGCTGCCAAGATTCGTGGCTGAGCACCACATCCAGCACCGGCACGCCGGCGGGGGTGTAGCGCAGGGCGCCGACTTTGTGCAAAACCGCGCTCAGACGGAAAGTATTTTCCAAATCAGGATTCTGCGCTTTCAGCAGAAGCGGGAGCTGTGGTTTCGCCGCTCAGCAGGTTTTTGGATTTTTCTTCTTTCATCATCGGAGAAGCCTCGGTAACGGCGGCTTTCTTCTGGATGGTCAGATGGCGCAGTACCGCGTCGTTGAAGCGGAAGGCGGTTTCCAGCTCTTCCAAAACGGCGGGGGTGGTTTCGATGTTCATCAGAACATAGTGCGCTTTGTGGATTTTGTTGATGGGGTAGGCCAGCTGGCGGCGGCCCCAGTCTTCCAAGCGGTGGATGTTGCCCTGGTTTTCGCTGATCAGGGTTTTGTAGCGTTCGATCATCGCAGGCACTTGCTCGCTCTGGTCAGGATGAACGATAAACACGATCTCATAATGACGCATGTTGTCTCCTTACGGTTTAAAAACAGCCTTCAGCCATGCGGGCGCGTGAAGGCAAGGTTGGCAAAGCCGCGCATTATAGTCCGTGCGTTTGCGGCGGGCAAGTTTTGCGTGGTTTTTCAGGCAGCCTAAAAGGGTTTCAGGCTGCTTTTGACGTTTGGAAGACGGCTGAGTGCTTTGCCGCTGCGTTTCAGGCTGCCCGTTTAATGCTGGCAGCCGGCGCAGAAAAAAGTGCCGCGCTGGCCGAGTACGGTTTTTTCGATATGGCCGCCGCAGCGCGGGCAGACCTGCCCCTGGCGGCCGTAAACGGCGTATTCCTGCTGGAAATAGCCGCTGTGGCCGCTGCTGTCGGTGAAGTCGCGCAGGGTGCTGCCGCCGGCGGCGATGGCGCGCTCGAGCACGGTTTTGATGCAGCTGGCCAGCGTCGCGCATTCTTCGGCGCTTAAGGAATGGGCGGCGCGGTCGGGGCGGATGCCGGCGGCAAACAGGCTTTCGTTGGCGTAGATGTTGCCGACGCCGACGACCACGGCGTTGTCCATCAGCGCGGTTTTGACCGGCCGTTTCAGGCTGCTTAGGCGCCGGTGCAGATAGCTGCCGTCAAAGTCGTCCGTCAGCGGCTCCGGCCCCAGCGCGGCGAGCAACGGGTGGTGTTCGGCGGCGCCGGCAAACCACAGCACCAGGCCGAAACGGCGCGGGTCGCGGTAGCGCAGCACGGTGCCGTCGCTAAAGGCGATGTCCAGATGGTCGTGCTTTTGCGGCTCGGGGTGCGGCGCATCGGGCAGCAGGATTTTCAGGCTGCCCGACATGCCCAGATGGATCAGCAGCACGCCGGTGGCAAAACGGATCAGCAGGTATTTGGCGCGGCGACTGCATTCGAGCACCGTTTCGCCGGCCAGCGTGGCGCCGAGTGTTTCAGGAACAGGCTGGCGCAGCTTGGCCTGGCGCACGGTAACGGCGGCGACGGTGCGTCCTTCGATATGCGGCGCAACGCCGCGCAGCACGGTTTCGACTTCCGGCAGTTCGGGCATGGTTTTCTTTCTGAATAAATGGCGCGGGCAAAAGCAAAAACGGTTTTCAGGCTGCTTTCGGATTTGCATCGATACGGACGGTACAGGCAGCCTGAAAGCCAAAAAACGCGCGAAACAAAGTTTCAGGCTGCCTGCCGTGCTCTTATTGTAACAAGCGCGGCGGGCGGGGAAGAAACCGCGGTGCGCTTGGCGGCGGGGTGGAAAGACTTTTCAGGCTGCTTTTGCCGGCGATGGTGGCGACGGCTGCGGCTTATGTTAAAGTAGCGCCTTTTTCGCCGAGCCCTTGTGAGGATATGCCCATGCCTGCTTCCCGCCGATATTTGAAACCTGCCTGCCTGATGCTGCTGCTGGCGTTTTCAGGCAGCCTGAAAGCCCAAACTGCCGATAGCGGCGAGAAGGTTTACCGGCCGTCGGTAAAAATCCGCTATTCCGAAGAGGAAAAGGAGGCGGAAGTGGCGCGGCGCGGTGCGATTGTCGATCACACCCAATATCTGTTTGCGCTGCTGTCGGCCGAAATCGCGCTGAACAAAGGCGACATCACCAGCGCCATCGGCACCTATCTGCACGTGCTGCGCGAAACCCACGACCCGCAAGTGGCCGAGCGGGCGATGGAATTGTCGATTTCCGTGCGCGCCTATCCGGTGGCCGACGCGGTGTACAAAAAATGGCTGGAAACCAAACCGGAAGCCACGCCGGAGCACCGCCGTCTGACTTGGATCCACGCGCTCTCGCAAGGCGAGTGGGGCACCGTGCTGGCCGGTATGCCGCAGGTGATGGAAGAGGCCGGTGAAGAGCGGCGGCCGAAACTTTTTGTGCTGCTGACGCAGATGGGTGCCGCCAATCCCGACCTGCTGGCCAAAGGCGGCGATGCCGTTGCCAAAACCGTCAGCCGTTACGACACCCTGCCCGAGGCGCTGATTGCCGATCTGCTGTTTCACAGCGATGCCAAAGGCAAAGAGCAGGCGGCGGCGGATTTGAAAAAGCTGTCCGCGCTTGACGTGCCGCCGGCGCTGTTTGCCGTGATCGATGCCGTGGCGCGCATCAACGGCGAGCCGTTCAAAAAGTTTTTCGACGGCGCGGAAAAGCAGGAACTGAAACGCGAATGGCGTCTGCTGGAAGTGGACGTGCTGACCCGCAGCGGCGATTACGCCAAAGCCAACCGCCGCCTGCAAAAGCTGCTGGGCGACGCGCCCAGCGCCCAGCTTTATCTTCAGGCTGCCGGTTTGGCCAAAGAGCGCAAAAGCCCGATGAACACCGTGCTGGGCTATATCGAAAAAGCCTACCAGAGCGGCACCGACGAAGAAAAATCCCGTGCTGCGCTGCTGGCTTCGACCATGCTGTGGGGCGAAGACCGCTATGTTGAGGCGGAAAAATGGGCGAAAAAAATCACCAACCGCGAATACCGTTTCGACCGCGCCGTGCTGCTGGCCAATCTGGCCGGCTCGCAAAAACAGTGGCCGCGCGTCAAACTGCTGGTGCAGCAGGCCAAGAAAATGCCCGAAAAGAGCGGCCGTTTCTTTGAAGCCAAAGACTTGGACGGTGCCTATATCTCCGCCGTCAGCGAATCGCAGCCGCCGGCGCAGGCCGTGCAGACGCTGGGCGCCCTGATTGCCCAGGCCGAGCGCAGCCGCCCAGGCACCGAGCGCAACCGCTATCTGGGCATGCTGCTGCTGCAGCGCGGCCTGATTTACAGCGACAAGCTCAAGCAAAACGCCAAAGCCATCGCCGATTTCCGCCGCAATCTCGAACTCAACCCCGGCAGCGCCGAAGCGCAAAACTCGCTCGGTTACACCCTGCTCGAAAGTGGCACGGGCAATGTGGACGAAGCCTTCAAGCTGATCCAGAGCGCCTACCGCCAGCGTCCCGACAGCGTGGAAATCAACGACAGTATGGGCTGGGCTTACTTCAAAAAAGGCGATGCCGAAAACGCGCTGCCCTATCTGGAATACGCCTACCGCAACAAAAAAGACCCCGAAGTTGCCGCCCATTTGGGCGAGGCTTATTGGGCGCTGGAGCAAAAAGAGCGCGCCCGCGAAGTATGGCGCGAAGGCTGGCAGAAAGACCCCAAACACGCCGTGTTGGCCGCCGTGCTGAAAAAATACGGCATCGTTTTCAAATAAACCGTCCCCGCCCGCGCCCGTCGTCTGCCGAGCCGGCGGGCGTTTTCCCGCCTTCTTTGGCGGCTGATTAACCGTTTTCCCGCATTTTGTTTTTTCCAAACCTGTTTGCCGTCTCGCGTGCAAGGTTCGCCGTGCCAAAGACGGCAGACAGGTTTTCAGGCTGCCTGAAATGTCCTTTATCCTTTCCAAACAAGCCATTGCGGTGGCCGTGCTGCTGCTGGCCTTTGCCGGCGTGAAAACCGCCGCCGTGCTGTGGTGGCAGAACAGCCGCAGCGCCGAAGCTGCCGCCCAGCCGGTGGCCGCCTGCCGCGTCGAAGCCGGCGGCTGCCCCTTTCTCGGCAGCGCCCGTTTTCGTCTTGAAGGCGTGGGCGACGGCAAAGCGCCGTTTGCCATCCGCGCCGAGGGCGTGCCCGACAACATCGGCAGCGTCAGCGCGTCTTTCCGCATGGACGGCATGGACATGGGGTTCAACCGCTTTGATTTGGTGCGCAACGGCAGCGGCCGCTGGCAGCTCGACAACGCCCGCCTGCCCTTCTGCGTTGCCGGCCGCCATGACTGGATCGTCGAATGGGATGCCGACGGCCGCCGTTTTCAGGCTGCTTTTAGTACCCAGCCTTAGGGTGTGTTGACACTCAGCGTTGCGGTGGTGTTTTGGGCAAAAAATACTCGCCTGCCGCGTCAAAAATGCTCGCAAGGTGCCCAACCTTGCTGTGCTTTTTTCCTTGCATTCGGGCATTTTTTACTCAAAAAACCACTTCGCAAGCCGAATGTCAACACACCCTAGCGTCGCATATGTTTTTTAAAACTGCCCAAAAGCAGCCTGAAAACCGCCAACATGGTTTTCAGGCTGCTTTTTTGGATTTGCCCGAAGTTGCGTTTCAGGCTGCCTGTGATGCCGTCTGAAAAGCAGCCTGAAAACGGCAGGGCAGCCTTGTTCCCGCTTGTGGGGAAAGGCTAGGGCAGGGGCTTGTGCCGCTAAAGCAGTTCTGCGAACTGCCACCCCTACCCCGGCTCCCCCCGCGCTTGAGGCGCAGGGAAGGGGAGAAACGCTGTTTCAGACAACCTTACAGGCAGCCTGAAAGCCGGATAGTGCGGCAAAACGGCAAAAAAGCAGCCTGAAAATGGTTTTCAGGCTGCTTTGGTGTCGGCAACGGCGCTTAAATCGCGCTCAGGCGGTCAATACATGCCTTCGCGCTCTTCGCGGGTGCTGATGTAGATGTTTTTCACCTGGGTGTAGGCGCCGAGCATCATTTTGTGGGTTTCGCGGCCGATGCCGGAAGTTTTGTAGCCGCCAAAGGGCGCGCCGGCGGGCAGACGGTTGTAGCAATTGATCCACACGCGGCCGGTTTCCAGCGCGCGGGAAACGCGCAGGCAGCGGTTGATGTCGCGGCTCCACACCGCACCGCCCAGGCCGTAGTCGCTGTCGTTGGCCATGGCGATAACTTCTTCTTCGGTTTTGAATTTGATTACGGTGGCCACCGGGCCGAAGATTTCTTCCTGCGCCACGCGGGCGGTGTTGTCTTTGGCTTCGATTAGGGTGGGTTCGATAAATTCGCCTTTACCCAATTCGCCTTCAACCTTTTTGCCGCCGGTGATGATGCGGCAGCCTTCCTGTTCGCCGATTTTGATGTATTTCAAAATGGTGTCGAGCTGGCCGGCACTCACTTGGGCGCCCATCTGGGTGTCGTCTTCCCACGGCAGGCCGACTTTGACTTTTTTGAACTCTTCGGCCAGCGCGGCAACGAATTTATCGTAAATGCCTTCCTGCACGAAGATGCGCGAGCCGGCGCAGCACACCTGGCCTTGGTTGAACAGAATGCCTTTTTGCGCGCCTTCGAGGGCTTTGTCAAAGGGCATGTCGTCAAAGAAGATATTGGCCGATTTGCCGCCCAGTTCCAGCGTGGCGGGAATCAGCATCTCGGCGGCGGCGATGCCGATGTGGCGGCCGACTTCGGTGGAGCCGGTAAAGGCGAGCTTGCTGAAGCCTTTGTGGCGCAGCATGTATTCGCCGGACTTGCTGCCGCGGCCGGTGATGATGTTGAGTACGCCTTTGGGCAGCAGGTGGTTCACTTTCTGGGCGAAAGAGAGCAGGCTCAGCGAGGTGCTGGACGAGGGGTGGATGACGATGGTGCAGCCGGCGGCCAGCGCGGGGGCGATTTTCCAGGCGGCCATCAGGAAGGGGAAGTTCCACGGAATGATTTGGCCGACCACGCCGATGGGTTCGCGCAGCACGATGGACAGGTCTTCCTGGTCAAGCTGGTTGGCGGTGCCTTCTTCGCCGCGGATGACGCCGGCGAAATAGCGGAAATGGTCGGCAGACAGGGCGATGTCGGCGGCGCGGGTTTCGCGGATGGGTTTGCCGTTGTCCAGCGTTTCCTGCAGGGCGAAGAGTTCGAGGTTTTCTTCGATGACTTCGGCGATTTTAATCAGCAGCGCGGCGCGCTCGGCGGCGGTGCTGTTTTTCCAGCTTTTAAAGGCTTCCTGCGCGGCTTTGACGGCGGCATCGACGTCGGCTTCGCTGGCATCGGTAAATTTGGCCAGCACTTCGCCGGTGGCGGGGTTGTAGGATTCCAGCAGATTGGCCGGTTTGGTCCATTCGCCGTTGATCAGCAAGCCGTATTCTTTGTCGAACACATTCAGATTTTTAGCCATGATGTTTCTCCTGTGGGTTGGGCGGCTGCCGCCGCAAACTGCCGGCAGAGAAATTCTGCCTGCCGCTTCAGGGTATTGCGTTTTGCTGCGCGTTGCAAGTACTTCCGCGTTTGCGTTTTGCATTGCTGATGGCGGCGATTATTGCGGCAGGCAGCCTGAAAGGCCGATTGGCACGGAAAAAACGGCAAAAAGGCAGCCTGAAAAGTTTTCAGGCTGCCTTGGGGATGGCGAAAAGGGGCTTAGCCGGGTTTGCCGTCCAAACGCGGACGCAGCAGCCAGGGCAGGTAGCGGAAGAAGAAAATCAGCATGGACGCCGCAAACAGCACCGCCGAGCAGCGGTAGCTGTGCAGGTAGGCGGTGGGATGCACATACAGCATCACCGCCGCCAGCGCGCGCATCAGGCTGGCGGCCACCATCAGCCAGAACGCCAGCCCCAGCCCTTTGGGCACCGGATAGAGCGGGCGGGCGGTGTGGCCGAGCGCGGTGCGGGTCATCATGCCGATGGTCAGCAGGCCGATGCCGCCCACCGCCAGCAGGTGCACGCCGAGGCTCTGTGTTTGGCTGTAGAAGCGGCCGATGCCCATAAACAGCAGCCCCAGCGCGGTAAAGGCGTAGCCGATATGCAGCACCCACAGCATCGGTTCGCGCAGCACGCCTTTGTCGAACCAGCGCACCGACTGGATGATATTGATGATGCCCAGCGCGATGGCGAGCACGCCGACCACCGGTTTCAAAAACGGCCAGGCAGCCTGAAGAAACAGCAGCGGGGCGATCAGCATCGGCAGCACCAGCGTCGAGAGCATCAGCCACATCGGGCTTTGCACCTGCTCTACGTTCAGGCGGCGCGAAGTGAAGAACGAAATGATGCGGTTGCCGACCAGGCCGATAAAGCCGGCCACCATAATCAGGCCGGAAATCAGCCCGTTGTGCAGCACGGCGCCGTCGATCGGGTGAAGGAACAGGTGGAACAGGCCGTGGGTGGCGCCGAGCATAAACAGCGCGGCCACGGCGATGTAGTTGCGGGTGCTGCGGCTTTTCCATACCGCATCGCCCATGCCGTAGGCCGAGAGCCAGTAAAACAGCGTGCCGCACACGCCGGAAGCGGCCAGCGCCCAATGGCGCGGCACAAAGGCCAGCACCCGCGCCGCCAGCCACAGCGCGGTCAGCACAATCAGAAAACGCCCGTGCACCGGCGGCTGCTTGGTCCAGGTGGCGACGGCGGTCAGCAAAAAGGCGACCACCACCGCACCGGCATAACCCCAGATCATTTCATGGGCGTGCCAGTAAAAACTCGGTAAAACGGAAGTGCCCTGGTAGCCGAAGCCCCACAGCAAAACGGAAACCGCGGCATAAAGCGCGGAAAGCAGATAAAACGGCCGAAAGGCCATCGCCCACACCGGGCGTTCGGAAAAAGCGGTCATTGTTGTCGTGTCCTTGGCAGGGTAGTGTTGTTTTTCGGTTTGTTTTTTTTCAGGCAGCCTGAAAGGGTTTTTACGCCGGATCGGGCGGCGGCAGCGCGTGTTTGGTTACCGCTTCAAACAGCTCGCGCTCTTCAAAACGAGCATGGCTGCGCAGCAGGGTGGCGAAGGCCTTGTTCCATTCGGCATCGTCAAAACGCGGCTCGCGGATCATCTGCCGCAGCTGGGCGTGTTCGGCTTCGAAACGCTCGCGCAGCGCGGCATCGGGCAGCTTGTGCCATAAGGGGCCAAACAGGGTTTCTTCTTCGAGAAAATGGTGTTCGAGATCGACGAAATGTTCGGTGATGTCGGCGCGGTGGTTTTTTTCCGGCTCGCGCATAATCCGCAGGCACAGCGCCAGCGTATGGTGGTGCTCCATCGACAGTTGGGTGAGCGCCGGATGGCGTTTGAGCGGTTTCATGATGTGGTGTTCCTTGTTATTTGTTATTTGAGCGTATAAGATGCCCATATTATGAAACTTTAACTTTTTTGCCGCAACAAACAATGTATCTGACGCAACAAACCGACTACGCCATGCGCGTATTGATCTACGCCGCTGTAAACGATGGGGTTCTGGTCAATATCGGCACCATCGCCGAGGCCTACAAAATCTCCAAAAGCCATTTGATGAAAGTTGTTACCGCCTTGGTCAAAGGCGGCTTTTTGATTAGCGTGCGCGGCAAGGGCGGCGGTTTGCGGCTGGCCAAAAGCGCCGAAGAAATCCGCGTCGGCGACGTGGTGCGGCTGATCGAGCCGATGCAGATTGCCGAATGCTTCGGCAGCAACAACCAATGCGTCATCACCCCGCACTGCCGCCTGGCCGACGTGCTGCACGGCGGCCTGCGGATTTTCCTGCAACACCTGGACGGCTTTACGCTGGCCGATTTAATCAACCGCCCCACCAGCCAGATGCTGCAGGAAACCCACATCGCCATCAACGCCGCTGGCAAACACTAAACCCCGCTTTCAGGCTGCCTGTATGCAACAGGCAGCCTGAAAACCCTTTTTAAGCCTTGAATAAAGGCAGCCTGAAAAGCGGCCTGTGTTAGAATTGCCGCCTTTTTCCCACCCCCGTTTTGCGCCATGAATATTCCCCAAACGCTTGTGATTGCCAGCCGCGAGAGCCGTCTGGCGATGTGGCAGGCCGAATACGTCCGCGACCGCCTGCAGGCGCTTTATCCGCAATGCCGCGTCAGCATTCTGGGCATGACCACCCAGGGCGACCAGATTCTCGACAAAACCCTGTCCAAAATCGGCGGCAAGGGTCTGTTTATCAAAGAGCTGGAGCAGGCGCTGCAGGACGGGCGCGCCGATTTGGCCGTCCATTCGATTAAAGACGTGCCGATGGATCTGCCCGCCGGTTTCGCGCTGGCCGCCATCAGCGAGCGCGCCAATCCTTTCGACGCTTTCGTTTCCAACCGTTACGACAGCCTGCAGGCGCTGCCCGCCGGCGCAGTGGTCGGCACTTCCAGCCTGCGCCGCGAAGCCCAGCTGCGCGCCCGTTTCCCGCAGTTGGAAGTGCGTCCGCTGCGCGGCAACGTCCAAACCCGGCTCGCCAAACTCGACCAGGGCGATTACGACGCGATTATTCTCGCCGCCGCCGGACTGGAGCGGCTGGGGCTGCACGAGCGTATCCGCGCCATCCTGCCGCCGCAGGAAAGCCTGCCCGCCGCAGGGCAGGGCGCTTTAGGCATCGAAATCGCCGCCGAGCGCCAAGACCTGCTCGAAGTGCTTGCCCCGCTCAACCACGCGCAAACCGCCGCCTGCGTAACCGCCGAACGGGCGCTGGCGCGGGCTTTGGGCGGCAGCTGCCAAGTGCCGCTGGCCGCCTACTGCACCGAAGATCAGGGTTTGCTGAGCCTGTACGGACTGGTCGGCCATCCCGACGGCTCGCACACGCTGCACGCATCCGCACAGGCGCCCGCCGCCTATGCCGACGCACTCGGCCGCGCCGTTGCTAAAAAACTGGCCGACGACGGCGCAGCCGAACTGATCGCCGCCATTCTCAACGAAACTTCCGCCGCTGCGGAAAAGGAAATCCGATGATTGCACAAGCTATACTCGCCGCTGCCTTAGGCATGGACTTCAACAGCGCGTTGGCGCAGGCGCAGCAGCAGCAGGCCGCGCTGCCCGCCGCCCAGGCCGAACTGCTCGACCAGCAGCGCGGTGAAGCCGTCAGCCTGGCGTTTGATGCCTGCGGCTACGGCGAAGAAACGCCCGAAGGCGAAGTGGTTGCCGACGAAAACGAAGCCGCGCCGCCCTTTACCGTAGTGGCCGCCATCGACCGCTCCGGCCGCGTGATGCAGACCTGGCGCCAGGGCGGCGACGAGCGTTTCGCTTCCTGCGCCGAAGCGCAAATCCGCCAGAATATGCGGTTTGCCGCGCCGCAAGAGCCTTTCTTTGCTTCTTTTGAATTCCGCTTTTAAGCATTATGGCCGCCGCCGAAAGGCAGCCTGAAAACGCCGCTCCGCGGATGCTGTTGCTGCGCCCGCGCCAGCGGCTGGCCGCCGATGTGGAGAGCTGCCGTGCCGCCGGCTGGCAGGGCGTGCCGTTTGCGCCTTTGGAAGCGCAGCCGCTGCCTGATGCGCTGGCGGCGCTGCCGCAGCAGCTGGCGCAGTCGGCCGCTGCGTTTTGGGTCAGCCCCACTGCGGTGGAAATTGCCGCGCCGGCGGCGTTTTCAGGCAGCCTGAAAGCCCTGCCGCATGTGGCGGTGGGTGCGGCAACGGCGGCGGCGCTGCACGCGGCCGGCGCGCAAAACGTGGTGTTCGACCCCGCCGGCAAAGACAGCGAAAGCGCGGCGCGGCTGCCGATATGGCGCACGCTGCCCGCCGGTGCGCAGGTGCTGGTGGTGCGCGGCGAAAGCGGCCGCGGCCATCTGGCTGCCGAGCTGGCCGCTGTCGGTCTGCGCCCGCATTTTGCGCCGGTGTACCGCTTGGCGCCGCTGGCGCTCGACTGGCAGCTTTTTCGCAACCCGCCGCCGCAGGCGGTATGGCTGACCGCGCTGCAGTGCGCCGATGCCATGCTCGCGCAGCTGCCCGCCGAATTGGCGCAGAGCGCGCAATCCTTGTTATACTTTACCCACCACGAGCGCATCCGCCGCGGCCTGTTAGAGCGCGGAATGGCGCGCGTTTTTTGTGTCGCAGACCTGCCGGCGGCGTTTGCCGCTTATGGCAGCCTGAAAGCCCGGTTCGGGGCAGCCTGAAACGGTTTTCAGGCTGCTTCGGGCAGTTTGGCAGGCTTCAGGCAGCCTGAAAAGTTTGGCGGCCGTTTTAACCGTTTTATCCTTATTTTCCCGCCGCGTCGCGGCATCAGACGGAGTGTCCATTATGAGCGAATCCACCCAACAACCCGTTCCGGAGCAGAAGCAGACCCAGCCCGAACCGGCTGCGGCACCGGCCGCAACGGCTGACGGCGGCGCGGCGGCACAGCCGATCGTGATCCAGCAGAAGGGCGGCGGCAAAGGTTTGGCCGCCGGCGCGCTGGTGTTGTCGCTGATTGCGCTGGGTGTGGGCGGCTTTTTGTTTGTCGAAGGACAGAACGTGCTGCGCAACCAGGAAACGCGCGTCAGCCACGAGCTGGACAAGGCGGCGCTGGGCGAGAGCCAAAACGGCGTGCTGCTGCAGGAATCGCTGCGCGAACAGCAGGCGCTGAAAGCGAAAATCCAAGAGCTCGAAGCGCAGCAGGCGCAGGGCGGCCGGCAGCTGGCCAATGTCGATCGCGCCTATACCGAGCTGCTCAAAGGCCGCGTCAACTGGCTGGTGGACGAAGTGGAAGTTACCCTGAATCTGGCGTCGCAGCAGCTGGTGCTCTCGGGCAACGTGCCGGTGGCGGTGAACGTGCTGGAGAGTTTGGAGCAGCGTTTGAGCCGTTTCGAGCAGCCTGAATTGCTGCCGATCAAGCAGGCGATCAGCCAGGATTTGGCGGCGCTGAAAAACCGCCCTTATCTGAACGTGGCCGGCACCGCGCTGCGGCTTGACCGCTTGGAAAACGGCGCCGCCGGCCTGCCGCTGCTGTTGGACAGCACGCTGAAAACGCAAAACGCGCCCGCCGCGCAGGTGCATTCCGGCGGTTTCTGGTCGCGCACTTGGGAAAACAGCGTCAATATGCTCAAAGGCATGGTCGAAGTGCGCCATCTCGACAGCAACGATGCCATGCTGCTGGCGCCCGAGCAGGTGTATTTCGTGCGCGAAAACCTGCGCCTAAACCTGCTGGATGCGCGTTTGGCGCTGCTGCAGCACAACGGCGAGGTTTACCAGAACGATTTGAACAAAGTCGAAACCACCGTCAAACAGTATTTCGACGTGCAGTCGCCCACCACCCAGGCGTGGCTGAAGGAATTGGACGAACTCAAGGCGCTGGAAGTGCGGATGGTGTCGGACGACGCGCTTAAGGCCAGCCAGGCCGCGGTGCGCAATTACCAAAACAGCGTGCGTACCGCCATGCCGGTGGTGCTGCCTGAAAATGTGCCGCTGCCGCCGGCTTCCGCGCCCGCGTCTGCCGACAGCGTTCAGGCTGCTTCCGCCGCGCCGGCCGCTTCCGCAGTGAAGGCTTCCGAGCCGGCCGCCGCATCGAAGCCGGCCGCGAAAGACGAAAGCAAAGGCGGGCAGCCTGAAAAACCGCAGGCTAAGCCCGAAACCAAACCCGACGCCAAAACCAAAGGAGCGCAGGCATGAAACAGCTGATTTGGATTATCGTCCTGTTTGCCGTCGGCATCGGGCTGGCGCTGTTGTCCAATATTTATACCGGCAACGTATTCATTCAGGTGAACACCCTGCTGGTGCGGGTTAATCTCAACCTGTTTATCGTCGGCCTGCTGCTGGGCGTGCTGCTGCTTTATATTCTGGTGGGCGTGTTCGCCGCGCTGCTCGGTGCCCCCGGCCGTTTGAGCCGTTTCGGCACCAGCCGCAAGAGCCGCAAGGCCGCGCAGGCGCTTAATGCCGCTGGTTTGGCGTATTTTGAAGGCAAATACCGTCAGGCCGAACAGCAGGCCGCCAAAGTGCTGGCCAACAAAGAAGCCGGCGACAACCGTGTGCTGGCGCTGCTCTTGGCCGCCCACGCTGCCGATCAGAGCGGCGACCGCGAAGCCAGCCTGCACTATCTGGCCGACATCGCCAAGCTGCCGGAAAAACAGCAGCTCTCCCGCCATTTGCTGCTGGCCGAAAGCGCGCTCAGCTCGCAAGACTATGTGTCTGCCGACAACCATCTTAAAGCCGCCGCCCAAACCAACCCGCGCCTGACCCGTCTGGTGCGCCTGCAGCTGCGTTTGGCGCAGGATCAGGGCGATGCGCTGGAGATTTTGGACAAAACCGACAAACTGGTGCGCGCCGGCGCCGTCAGCGACACCGCCGCCCGCCAATACAGCCTGCAGGCCTACCGCAAGCTGCTGCAGAGCGCCGACGATGCCACCGGCATGAAAGCCTGTCTCAAGCGCATTCCCGATGCGTTGAAAGAAGACGAGTTGTGCCAGCCGGTTGCCGAGCGCTATGCCGAGCTGGGGTTGTACCGCCAGGCCGTTTCCTGGGTAGGCAAATACTATCCGCTCAACCATCAGGCCGGCCTGCTGCCGCCGCTGATCGAGAGCGTACGCTATCTGAGCGACAAAGAGCAGCGCAAAATCATCGACACCGCCGATGCCTGGCTGCCGCACAACCCCAACGATGCCCGTCTGCTGATGTATCTGGGCGAGCTGGCCTACAACAAGCAGCTGTGGGGCAAGGCGCAGGGTTATCTCGAAGCCAGCATCGGCATCGCCCCCAGCCCGTCCGCCCGCCTGATTCTGGCCAAAGTGCTCGACGAATCCGGCCAGAGCGTCGAAGCCGAGAACCAGCGCCGTCTGGCATTGGAACAGATGGGCGACGAATAAAGCCCGTTGCGCGGTGTACCGTATTTTTCAGGCTGCCTTTGCCCAAAGGCAGCCTGAAAAGCATTCAAGCGGCTTTCAGGCTGCCTGATGTCATGCCGCATTTTGGCTTGATGGGATGTTCGGGGCAGCCTGAAAAAACAGCTGCAAAAAAACGGGGCGGGAAGACTGTTCTTCCTGCCCCGTTTTCAGGCTGCCCGATTCTGCAAGGCAGCCTGAAAGCATTGCCGGCGGTTTTCAGGCTGCCTGCCGTTTATTTGGCGGCGTCCAAACCGAATTCTTTGTGCAGCACGCGAGTGGCCAGTTCCATATATTTCTCGTCGATCAGCACCGACACTTTGATTTCGGAAGTGGAAATCATCTGAATGTTGATGCTGTCGGCGGCCAGCGCGCGGAACATTTTGGAGGCGACGCCGACGTGCGAGCGCATGCCCAGGCCGACGATCGACACTTTACATACGGTGTCGTCGCCGCTGACTTCCTGCGCGCCGATGGTGTGCTGCAGCGCCTGCAGCACTTCCAGCGCTTTTTTGTAGTCGTTGCGCGGCACGGTGAAGGAGAAGTCGGTGGTGCCTTCGGTGCCGACGTTCTGGATGATCATATCGACTTCGATGTTGGCATCGGCAACGGTGCCGAGAATTTGATAGGCGATGCCCGGTTTGTCGGGCACGCCGCGCACGTTGATGCGCGCCTGGTTTTTGTCGAATGCGATGCCGGATACGATGGCTCTTTCCATGTTGGGGTCTTCCTCAAAAGTAATTAACGTTCCGTCTCCGCCTTCGGTGAGACTGCTGAGTACGCGCAGGCGGACTTTGTATTTGCCGGCGAATTCCACCGAGCGGATTTGCAGTACTTTCGAACCGAGGCTGGCCAGTTCGAGCATCTCGTCGAAAGTAACGGTTTCCATGCGGCGGGCTTCGGGTACCACGCGCGGGTCGGTGGTGTAAACGCCGTCCACATCGGTGTAGATTTGGCATTCGTCGGCTTTGAGCGCGGCGGCAAGCGCCACGGCCGAGGTGTCCGAACCACCGCGGCCAAGGGTGGTGATGTCTCCGTTGCCGCTCACGCCTTGGAAGCCGGCAACGATAACCACTTTGCCGTCTTGCAAGTCGGCGCGCATTTTGGCGTCGTCGATGTCTTCGATGCGGGCTTTGGTGTGGGCGTTGTCGGTTTTCAGCGCCACCTGCCAGCCGGTGTAGCTTTTGGATTCGACGCCGATGCTTTTGAGCGCCATCGCCAACAGGCCGATGGTTACCTGCTCGCCGGTGGAGAGGATGACGTCGAATTCGCGCGGATCGGGAATTTCCTGAATTTCCTGCGCCAGGGCGACCAGGCGGTTGGTTTCGCCGCTCATCGCGGACACCACCACCACCACGTCGTGCCCTTCGGCGCGGGCTTTGGCCACCCGTTTGGCAACGTTTTTAATCCGTTCGACGGAACCGACCGAGGTGCCGCCGTATTTTTGAACAATCAAAGCCATAATGCTGCTTTCTGTGAATCCGGTTGGGGTTTGGGAACCTTGCCGCCGCTGCGTTGCAGCCGGCATGCAGTGGAATAAAAGGGCGCGATTATACACGCTTCTTTTGCCGTTTGAGGCAGCCTGAAAAGGTTTTCAGGCTGCCTCAAATCCGGTTTGGTTTAATCGTCGCCGCCGCCGACGCGCAGGCCGGCATCGGCGGTCATCGGCGCGCTGGAGCCGGTGCTTTGGGCGGGCTGGGCGAGTTTGGCCAGATAGGCTTCGTCCACATCGCCGGTGATGTAGCGGCCGCTGAAGCAGGAGTCGTCAAAACCTTCGATGGCCGGATTTAAGCGCAGGATAAGGGCTTTGAGTTCGTCCAAATCTTGGAAGATGCAGGCGTCGGCGCCGATTTCGCGGGCGATTTCTGCGGCATTGCGGCCGTGGGCGATCAGTTCGCTGCTGGTGGGCATGTCGATGCCGTACACATTGGGGTAGCGCACTTCGGGGGCGGCGGAGGCGAAAAAGATTTTTTTGGCGCCGGCTTCGCGCACCATTTCGACGATTTCGCGGCTGGTGGTGCCGCGCACGATGGAGTCGTCCACCAGCAGCACGTTTTTGCCGGCAAATTCGCTGGCGATGGCGCTGAGTTTCTGGCGCACCGATTTTTTGCGCGTCGCCTGGCCGGGCATGATGAAGGTGCGGCCGATGTAGCGGTTTTTGATCAGCCCTTCGCGGTAGGGTTTGCCCAGATGCTGCGCCAGGGTCATCGCGCTGGGGCGGCTGGTGTCGGGAATCGGCATCACCACGTCGATTTCGTCGGGATTCAGGCTGCGTTTGACCGTTTCGGCCAGCGCCACGCCCATGTCGCAGCGCGCCTGATACACCGAAACGCCGTCGATTACCGAATCGGGGCGGGCGAAATAAACGTATTCAAACAGGCAGGGGGACAGTTTGGCGGCGCTGTGGCAGAGGCGGCTGGAGAGGGTGCCGTCAAAGCCGACGAATACCGCCTCGCCGGGCCGGACATCGCGCTCCAGACGGTAGCCGAGACTGCCGAACACCACGTTTTCCGAGGCCAGCGCGTAGTCGGTGCGGCCGGTATCGTCGGTGCGGCTGCCCAGTACCAGCGGGCGGATGCCGTAGGGGTCGCGGAAAGCGAGCAGGCCGTAGCCGGCAATCAGGGCGACAACGGCGTAGGCGCCGCGGATCTGGCGCTGGACTTCGGCAACGGCGTTGAAAATCTGTCCGACTTCGAGCCGCTGCGGATTGTCGCTGCGGCCGACCTGCACCCGCAGCTCGTGGGCGAGTACGTTGAGCAGCACTTCGGAATCGGACTGGGTGTTGATGTGGCGCAGGTGGCGACGGCAGACGCTTTCGCCCAGTTCGGCGGTATTGGTCAGGTTGCCGTTGTGCGCCAGCACGATGCCGAAAGGCGAGCTGACGTAAAACGGCTGCGCTTCGGCGCTGCTGCCGGCATTGCCGGCGGTGGGATAGCGCACGTGGGCGATGCCGGCGTGGCCGGTGAGATCGCGCATGTGGCGGGTGCGGAATACGTCGCGCACCATGCCGATGTTTTTGTGCATGTGGAAAGAATCGTGCTCGACAGTAACGATGCCGGCGGCGTCCTGGCCGCGGTGCTGCAGCATCTGCAGGCCGTCATAAAGCAGCTGGTTGACCGGTTCGTGTGCCACTAATCCTAAAATGCCGCACATGTGGGGTTTACTCCAAGGGGATGGGTTGGTCGGGTTTGTTGTTCGGGGCGCGCTGGGGCGCGTTCGGATCGCGGTTGGGAAACTCCGAATATTGGGCGAGAAAATCGGGCAGGTAGGGCAGCGCCATCTGCGCCAGGTCTTCGAAAACGGGGGCGGTGGGCGCGTCGCGCCATTCGGGCATGCGGGGGGCGGAAGTGAAGGACAGCAGCATCACGCCCAGGGTAACGACGATGGTGCCTTTAACCGCGCCCACTGCCGCGCCCAGCAGGCGGTTGGTGGCGTTGAGCGGGCTTTTTTCGATGGCGCCAGTCAGCAGTTTGCCCAGCAAGGCGTGGCCGAAGCGACAGGCAACGAACACGCCGATAAAGCCGACCACCACCGCCATCGCATGCGGGCGCATCGACGAGAGCAGGGTTTCGGCCACGCTCACCGCCAGCAGCCGCGCCAGCACCAGCGAAACCACCCAGCCGGCGAGGTTCAGAACTTCAACGGCAAAGCCGCGCCATGCCGAAAACAGCACAAATGCGGCGATGGTGGCGAGTACCGACCAGTCAAAAACCGTCATTTCCATAATGTCAGCCTGTATTGCGGGCAGCCTGAAAACGGCAGCCTGAAAAGCGTTCGGCAGCCTTTTCAGGCTGCCTGAAACTTATTTTTTGTGTTCGAGCACGCGGCCGGCAATGCCGCGGCTCTGGATTTTGTCCAGCGCTTTGCCGGCGGCTTCCTTATTGGGGAAAGTGCCGGTTTTGACGCGGTAAACCGTGCCTTTGTCGGTTTTGACTTCTTCCAGATGGGCGTCGTAGTTCATGCCTCTGAGCTGCTGCTGGACTTTGCGGGCCTGCTCTTTGTCGCGGTAGGCGCCGGCCTGTACCACGGCGCGGACGGGCGCGTCTTTTTTCGCTTCGGGTTTTGCTTCGGCGCGTTTTTCAGGCTGCCGTTTGGCGGCTTCTCGCTCCTGCTGGCGTTTGCGTTCGGCTTCGCGCTCGGTGATGCGTTTTTTCTCGGCATCGAGCTCGCGTTCGGCAGCACGTTTTTTCGCATCGGCATCGCGTTCGGCGGCGCGCTTGCGTTCCGCTTCGCGGTTGCGTTCGGCGGCCTGCTCTTTGGCGCGGCGTTCTTTTTCGATATGTTCTTTTTCGGCGCGGCGCTCCTGCTCTTCGCGGCGCTTGGCCAGTCTTTCACGCTCGGTGCGGCGGTTTTGCTCGGCTTCGCTCTGCGCCTGGCGGGCTTTCTCGGCAATCGCACGCTGTTTGGCGGCGCGCTCGGCTTCCTGCTGGTCGATGATGGCCTGCGCTTTGCGGCGGCGGGCGGCATCGGCGATTTCCTGTTCGCGCTGTTTTTCAGCCTGCCGTCTGGCTTCTTCCTCTCTGGCCAGACGTTCTTCGGCTTTTTTGCGCTCGGCCTCTTCGCGGCGTTTTTTGCGCTCTTCGGCTTTGATGCGCTGCTGCTCGCGCTCGCGTGCCAGCATCAGGTCGCGCTCTTCGGCTTGCTCGGCGCGTGCTTTTTCGCGCGCTTCATGGCGCTGCCGATCGTCGATGCTCGGTTTTTCGGCGGGCAGTTCGTTGCCCTGTGCCAAGGTCGGTACCGGTTTGACGGCGCCGTTTTCGTCCGGGAAAGCGGCTGCGGTGCGGCTGCGGCTGTTGGCGTTTTCAGGCTGCTCTGCCGAGGCGGTTTGGGTATTGGCGGGCTGCGGGCTGCCGGGCGGGGTGAGGACGTCGGGCTTTTTGGCTTTGGCAGGGGCTTCGGCCATCACCGGCGCTTTTTCTTCCTGCGAAGAGTTGCTGATGGCGGAGGCGATCAGGGCGCCGGCCACCAAAGCCAGCGCGCCGCCGCCGATCAGCCGGCGGCGGTTTTGCGATTTGACTTCTTCGTATTCGTTGATGGGGTCTTGTTCTTGCTGGCTCATGGCAGAATCCTTGCTTGGGGATGGGGGCTGCGGGGCGTTTTCGGGTTTTCAGGCTGCCTGCGTTCAGCGGCAGACGGTGCCGGCTTCGGCTACGGTGTGGAATGAGCCGAAGACGGTGATTCTATCATTTTCGCTGGCGCGGGATAAGGCGCTGCGGCAGGCGGCTTCAACGCTGTCGTATTCCTGCACCGCGCTGATGCCGTGCGCGCGCAGTTTGGCGGCAACGGCGGTGGCGCTCATGCCGCGCGGCACGTTCAGCGGCGCGGCGAACCATTCGTCAAACTGGTCTTTGACGGTTTCGATAACGGTGTCGATGTCCTTATCGGCCAGCATGCTGAACACGGCGGTGCGGTTTTGGGCGAAGGGCAGCGCCATCAGGCTTTGGCGCAGGGCGCGGGCGGCGTGCGGATTGTGGCCGACGTCCAGCACCACCAGCGGCCGGCCGGGCAGTACTTGGAAACGGCCGGGGTTTTCCACCAGGAGCAGGCCGCGTTTGATGGCGCCGATGTCGGCGGGCAGCCTCTCAAACAGGCATTCGACTACCGCCAGCGCACAGGCGGCGTTGCCGAGCTGGTAGCCGCCGCGCAGGGCGGGAATCGGCAGCGAATTGCGGTTGCGCGGCGCGGCTTTCAGGCTGCCTTCGGCCGGATGGAAGCGGAAAGACCATTGCTGCTGTTCGAGTTTGGCAAAATCGAAATCGCGCTTGGGCAGCAGCAGCGGTGCGCCGATATTCTCGGCGCAGGAAACCAGTGCCGGCGGCGGGGTTTGGCCGCAAACGGCGGGCACCTTCGGGCGCAGGATGCCGGCTTTTTCGCGGGCGATGCTGTCGATGCTGTCGCCCAGATAGGCCTGGTGGTCGAGATCGACGGAAGTGATGACGGTGCAGTCGCCGTCGAACACGTTTACCGCGTCCAAGCGCCCGCCCAGGCCGACTTCCAGAATCATCACATCGACGTTTTCGCGCAGAAAGATATCGACGGCGGCCAGGGTGTTGAATTCAAAATAGGTGAGCGAAGTTTCGCCGCGCGCGCTTTCGATACGCTCGAAAGCGGCGGTGATGGCATCGTCGGCCACCGGTTCGCAGTTGACGGTAATCCGTTCGTTGAAGAGGTGCAGGTGTGGGCTGGTCAGGGTGCCGGTTTTGAAGCCGGCTTCGGTGTAGATGCGCGACAAAAAGGCGCACACCGAACCTTTGCCGTTGGTGCCGCCGACAATAATCACCGGACAGCGCGGCTGAAGCCGCATGGCGTCTTTCACGCGGCCGACGCGCTCGAGCCCCATGTCGATGGTGCCGGCGGCATGGGCGGTTTCCAGATGTTGCAGCCACTGCTGCAGGGTGCGTGTGCTCATGGTTTGCGAAACTTGGTTTTCAGGCTGCCTTTAAGGCGGGAAAGACAGTTCAGGCAGCCTGAAAAAGGCTGCCTGAACGGGAAGCGGTTTAACGGCCGCTTTCGGAGTTTTCAGGCTGCTTTGCGGTTTGGACTTGGCCGTTTTGCAGCGGCTGCGCTTTTTCGCCGATGGCCGGCTCTTTGCCGCTGCTTAAGCGGGAGATGTTGCTGCGGTGGCGGTAGAGCACCAGCGCCGCAATCAGGCAGGTTGCCCAGCCCCAAGAGGGGTGGTCCATCAAGATAAAGCCGGCAAACGGCGAGATGGCGGCGGCGACCAGCGCGGCCAGCGAGGATTTTTTAAACTTAAAGGCAATCACCGCCCACACCAGCAGGCACCAGAAAGCGACCCAAGGCTCCAGCGCCAGCAGCACGCCCAATGCGGTGGCCACGCCCTTGCCGCCTTTGAAGCCGAAGAACACCGGCCACATATGGCCGACCACCACCGCGATTGCCGCCCAGGCAACGGTGCCCGGATCCCAGTCCAGCCAGCCGGCAAAAGCGCGGGCGATGATTACCGCCGCAAATCCTTTGAACGCGTCGCCCAGCAGGGTAAGGGCGGCGGCGTCTTTGCGGCCGCTGCGCAGCATATTGCTGGCGCCGGGGTTGCCCGAGCCGTAGGTGCGCGGGTCTGACATATTGAGTTTGCCGGACACAATAATGGCCGCCGACAGCGAGCCGATCAGGTAGGCGGCCAGGACAATTAGAAGTTGCAGCAGGAACATATCGGGCGCTTCCGTTTTTCGTTTACAATGGCCGCGCATTTTAACGGAACTTAATCAGATGGACAAAATTTTCCTGCACGGAATGAGGGTGGAAACGCTGATCGGCGTTTACGCCTGGGAGCGCCAGCAGACGCAGGCGCTGACGATGGATTTGGACATCGGCATGCCCGAGCGGGCAACGCTGGCCGACGACATCGCCGATACCGTCCATTACGGCGAAGTGTGCGAGACCGTGCGCCGCGAATTGGCGGGGCGCGACTTTCTGCTTTTGGAAACGCTGGCCGAGTATCTGGCACAGCTGGTGCTGGACGATTTTGGCGCGCAATGGGTGCGGGTGCGCATCGTCAAGCCCGGCATCTTGCCGGCGGTGCGCGAAACCGGCGTTGAAATCGAACGCCGCCGCAGCGCTTGAGTGTTGGCGCCGCAAGATTCGTTTTCAGGCTGCCTGCCGCGGCGGGCAGCCGTTTTTCTTTTTGTTTTGTTTCCAACTGTTTTTTTAGTGTAAACGCCGTTTTCAGGCAGCCTGAAAACGGCAGGCGAACGACTGGCATGTCTTCCAAATCTGTCAAAACCCCGCTGTTTGTCAGCCGCATGCTGCGCTATCTGCGTTTCTGGCGCGCGCGGCTGTGGCGGCTGTTGGGATTCAAGGGGCGCACCGCCTGGGTGTACGCCCCCGAGTGCGGCGCCTATTTTGCCGCCGCCGGCCATCCCGAAAGCCCCGACCGTATCCGCGTAATTGAGCAGGCGCTGAAAAAGGCGCGGCTGTGGCCGCTGCTGCAAAAGGTGCGCGCGCCGGAAGTGGCCGACGTGCAGCTGGCGCGGGTGCACAGCCGCAACTATCTGTTTTTCCTTGAGAGTAAGGTGCCGACTTCCGGCAGCGTCAAAATCAGCGAAGACACCTATCTGTGCGCCGATACCCTGCCTGCCGCCCGTTTTGCCGCCGGCGCCGCGGTCAAGGCGGTCGATATGGTGATGCGCAAGCAGGCGAAAAACGCGTTTTGCGCGGTGCGCCCGCCCGGCCATCACGCCCATGCCGACAAGGCCAGCGGTTTTTGCTTTCTCAACAACGCCGCGATTGCCGCGATGCACGCCATCGCCGCTTACCGCCTGCAGCGGGTGGCGATTCTTGATTTCGACCTGCACCACGGCGACGGCACCGAAGACATTTTCCGCGACGACCCGCGGGTGATGCTGCTGTCGTCTTTCGAATCGCCGCTGTACCCTTTCAGCGGCACCGATTTTCAGGGCAGCAATCCCAATGTGGTCAATACCCCGCTGAAAGCGGGCGACGGCAGCAATGAGTTCCGCGACGCCGTGCGCGCCCACTGGCTGCCGCGGCTGGCCAACTTCCAGCCGCAGTTTATCCTGCTCTCTGCCGGTTTCGACGCCCACCGCGACGATGCGCTCGGCCATCTGAATCTGGTGGAAGAAGACTACGAGTGGCTGACCAAAAAAATCATGCTGATTGCCAACCGCCACGCCAAAGGCCGCATCGTGTCGCTGCTGGAAGGCGGATATAACCTGCCCTCGCTCGCCGCCTGCGCCAAAACCCATATCGCCTGCCTGGTCAAAGCCAGCCCGTTTTTCTAAAAATCTTTAATCGGCGTTTTGGGGTGCGTTCAGGCGGCCTGAAAACGTCCAATCCGCTTTTCAGGCTGCTTTTTCGGACGGCAAGGCAGCCTGAAAGACCGGCCGGCGCCGGTTTTGCCGGATGTTCTCAGGCTACCCGCCACCGCCTTGCGGTTTGCTATATAATCCGCCGCGTCTGCCGGTTTGCCGTTTCAGGCTGCCTGAAAGGCGGCGGCTGTCCGAACACACCAACCATCAAGCAAAAAACCATGTCGAAAAGAAAGCACAACAAAATCCCCCTGCTGGCGCACGAATGGCGCGCCAGCATTTCGCTGGCCGGCGTTTACGCATTGCGGATGCTGGGCATGTTTCTGGTTCTGCCGGTGCTCTCGCCCCATGCGGCGGGGCTGGGCGGCACCGCGGCGGCCGGCGGGTTGGCTATCGGCGTTTACGGTTTTACCCAGGCGCTGCTGCAGCTGCCGCTGGGCATCGCTTCCGACCGCTTCGGCCGCAAAAAAGTGATTTATCTCGGGTTGGCGGTGTTTGCGCTGGGCAGTTTCCTGTCGGCGATGGCCGACAACGTTACCCTGCTGATTATCGGCCGCGCGGTGCAGGGTGCGGGGGCGGTAAGCGCTGCGGTTACCGCGCTGCTGGCGGATCTGACCCGCGAAGAAGTTCGCACCCGCGCTATGGCGTCGGTGGGGCTGACCATTGGCCTGACCTTTGCCGCCAGCATGGTGCTGGGGCCGGTGCTGACCCGTTTTGTCGGCGTGCCCGGCCTGTTTGCGCTGACCGGTTTTCTGTGCCTGGCGGCGGTGGCGGTGGTGGCGCTGGTTACACCCAATCCGACCGTGAGCAAGCTGCGCCAAGACGCCGATACCCAGCCTTCGCGCATCAGCGAAGTGCTGAAAAACCGCCTGCTGATGCAGCTGAACTTCGGCATTTTCGCCCTGCAGGCGGTGATGATGGCGATTTTCGCCAGCCTGCCGACGGTGACCGAAGGGCTGGGTCTGGCGCGCACGTCGCACGGCATGCTGTATCTGCCGGCGGTGCTGCTGGGGCTGGTGCTGATGGTGCCGGCCATCATCCTTGCCGAAACGCGCAATAAAATGAAAGCGGTGTTTGTGGCGGGCATCCTGCTGATTGCCGTCGGACTGGCGGGCATGTATTTTGGCATCGCTTCGCTGTTGGCCATCGGCGCGGCGCTGGCGGTGTATTTCGTCGGCTTCAATATTCTTGAAGCCAGCCTGCCGTCGATTGTGTCGAAAGTGGCGCCGGTCGATCTGAAAGGCACGGCGATGGGCGTGTACAACACCGCCCAGTCGGTCGGCGTGTTTGTCGGCGGCTCGGTGGGCGGGGTGCTGTTCCGCCATTTCGGCTTTGGCGGCGTGTTTCTCTTTTCGCTGGCGCTGACTCTGCTGTGGCTGGCCGTCGCCCTTGCCGCGCCGGCGCCCAAGCCGGTACGCAACCTGATGCTGGTGCTGCCGCCCGAGCACCGCGGCGACTTGGGCAGCCTGAAAAGCCGTGTCGCCGCTTTGGCCGGCGTGGAAGCAGTCAGCTTCAGCGAAGACGGCGAAACCCTGTTTGTCAAAGTGCTACAGCATTTTGACGAAGAACCCCTGCAAAAAATCTTAACCGGAGCTTGATATGTCTTTAAACAAAGTCATCCTGATCGGCAATCTCGGCCGTGATCCCGAAGTGCGCTACATGCCCAACGGCGAAGCGGTGTGCAATTTTTCCATCGCCACTTCCGAAACCTGGAACGACCGCCAGAGCGGCCAGCGCCAGGAGCGCACCGAGTGGCACAACATCACCATGTACCGCCGTCTGGCCGAAATCGCCGGCCAGTATCTGAAAAAGGGCAGCCAGGTTTATATCGAAGGCCGCATCCAAAGCCGCAAATACACCGGCAAAGACGGCATCGAGCGTACCGCCTACGACATCGTTGCCAACGAAATGAAAATGCTCGGCAGCCGCAACGCTTCCGGTGGTGGCGGCAATTACGACGACCAGGGCGGCTACCAGCAGCCTGCCCAGCAGTACGCCCCGCCGCAGCAAAACCACAGCAGCGAACCGCCGCCCGCACCGCGCCGCCAGGCCGCGCCCGCGCCTGCCGCGCCGGTGGAAGATATCGACGACGACATTCCCTTCTGATGCCGCGTTTCGCACCTTCAGGCAGCCTGAAAGCACGCAAGCCGGTATTCGCAACAGGAAACCGCCATGCCTAGCCCGCAACTTCACGATCATCCCCACCTGCCGCCGCAGGACTGCGAGCCGCCGCTCAAGGCCGGCTACCACCGTCTCGGCCGCAGCGGCAAGCTGAGCCTGTGGTTCGGCATTGCGCAAACGGTAATGATTTTCGCTGTGATGCTGCTGGCGCTGTGGCAGCCGGTGCCGCTGCCGGTGCTGGCGCAAAATCTGGCGGCCGGCGTGGTGTTTGCCGTTGTGCTGTGGCACTGCGCCCATGCCCGCAGCAAGGCCTTTTTGCTGCTGGCGCTGCTGTATCTGCTCTTTGCCTTCGGTTTTTCCGTTACGACAAACAGCGGCTGGAAGCTGAGTTTTGATCTGAACCTGCCGCTGCGGCTGTCTGTCGCTTTCGGCGGCCAGTTTGACGGTTTTGCGCTGAGCCTTGCCTTTGACCTGCTGGCGCTGCTGGCATGCGGTTTGAGTGTGAACGTGTGGCGGCGGTTGCGCCGTCTGCCGCCGCTGCCGAAGCAGCCTTGCTCTGAAGAGCGCGGCTACGACAGCGAATTCGACGAAGAACTGTAATTCCGGCTGCCGCCGCTGGGCGGGCGGTTGCTCCCAAGCCAAGCGGCGGTGCGTGTACGGCACCGCCGCTGTTTTATTGGCGACAATTTTTTCAGGCAGCCTGAAAGCCGCTGCCGCAAGGAATCGAATATGAATCGGGTAAGAATCAAAATCTGCGGCATCACGCGGGTGGAAGACGCGCTTGCCGCCGCGGCCGCCGGCGCCGACGCGGTGGGGCTGGTGTTTTTTGCCGGCAGCAAGCGTTGCGTCGATGCCGCGCGGGCACGGGAAATCGTGGCCGCGCTGCCGCCGTTTGTGTCGGCGGTGGGCTTGTTTGTCAATGCCGGCGCCGACGAAGTCCGCCGCGTGCTCGACAGCGTGCCGCTCGATCTGCTGCAGTTTCACGGCGATGAAGACGCTGCTTACTGTCGCCGTTTCGGCCGTCCTTATCTGAAAGCGGTGCGCGTGCGCTCGGCCGACGACATCTGCCGCGCCCAAGCCGCCTATCCCGATGCCCGCGCGCTGTTGCTCGATGCTTATGTTGAAGGCGAGTACGGCGGCACCGGCCGCAGTTTCGACTGGTCGCTGCTGCCGCAAGATTTGGGACAAAACTGGGTGTTGGCCGGCGGGCTGACGCCGCAAAACGTTGCCGCCGCGCTTGCCGCCAGCCGTGCGCCGGCGGTGGACGTTTCCGGCGGGGTGGAAGCGGCGGCGGGCATTAAAGACGCGGCAAAAATCGCCGCATTCGCCGCGGCCGTCCGCAAAGCAGCCTGAAAGCGGCAGGCAGCCTGAAAACGCCCAAACCGCTTTTCAGGCTGCCTTGAATGACCGGCAGCGTAAAAAACAAGAAACGATAGGGAGCACAAGATGCGGCAGGAACTGATGCGCGAAAAAGAAGCGGCGCTGGCGCAATACCGCGGCAACGGCGACCCGCAGGCGTTTTTCCGCCGTTACGGCGCGGCTTTGGAAGCGCTGCTGGCCAAGCTGTGGCAGCAGTATTTTTCAGGCTGTCCTTACTGCCTGCTGGCGGTGGGCGGTTTCGGCCGCGGCGAAGTCTATCCGCATTCCGATTTGGATTTGGCGCTGGTGGCGCCCGCAGAATTGTCGGCAGAAGACGAAAACCGGATTGCCGGCTTCGTGCAGGCTTTGTGGGATATGGGTTTGGCGCCGGCTTTGAAGTCAGGCAGCCTGAAACAGCTGTGCGCCGCCGCCGCGCAGGATGTTTCGGCCGACACCGCTTTTCTCGAAGCACGACTGCTGTGCGGCGAAGAAGCGCTGGCGCAGCGTTTGCGCCAACAGCTGGACGCGCAGCGCGACACCGCGGCTTTTGTCGAAGCCAAGCTGGTAGAAATGCAGCGCCGCCACGCCCGCCGGCCGGCGCTGGTTTTGGAGCCGGACGTGAAAAACGGCAGCGGCGGTCTGCGCGATTTACACACCATGATGTGGCTGGCGCAGGTGCAGGGGCTGCAAACCGGTTTTTACGCGCTGATGCACCGGCGCATCATCACCCGCATCGAAGCCGGCCTGCTGCGCAGCTGCCACCGCGAGTTGGCGCGGCTGCGTATTGATCTACATCTGGCTGCCGGCCGTGCCGAAGAGCGGCTGGTATTCGATTTGCAGGCTGAAATCGGCTGCCGCCGTTATCCCGATTTGGAACGGCAGGCGGCGGTGGAAAAGCTGATGCACGGCTTTTACCGCACGGTGAAAACCGTTATCCAGCTCAACGGCATTCTGATTCCGATGCTGCGCGGTCGGGTGTATTCGGCGCTGCCGCGGGTGGTGGGCGAAATCGACGCCGACTATTATTTGCTGGGTAAGCAGATTGCCGTGCGCGATTTGAAGTTGTTTGAGAAACGGCCGCAGGAGATTTTCGGCGTGGTGTCGCGCTGGCAGCGCAACGGCGCGGTGGAAGGCATGGCGCCGAAAACACTGCGGGCGTGGTGGGCGGCGGTGCAGTCGCTGGACGAGGGTTTTTACGCCGATCCCGCCAACCGCGCCCGTTTTTTGGATTTTTTCCAAACCGGCGCCAATCTGAGCAAAATCATGCGCTTTCTCAATCTATACGGCGTGCTGGCGCGCTATCTACCGGGTTGGAAAGCGATTGTCGGGCTGCTGCAGCACGATTTGTTTCATGTTTATCCGGTTGACGACCATATTCTGACGGTGCTGGCCAAGCTGCGGCGGCTGGCATTGGAGGAATACAGCCACGAGATGCCGTTTGCCAGCGCCCTGATGCACGCGTTTGAACCCAAATGGCTGCTGTATCTGGCGGCGCTGTTTCACGATATCGCCAAAGGCCGCAACGGCGATCACGCAAAACTGGGCATGGAAGATGCCCGACGTTTCGCCGCCGACCATGGCTTGAGCGCTGATGAGTGCGAACTGCTGGTGTGGCTGGTGGAGGATCATCTGCTGATGTCGTCGGTGGCGCAAAAAGAGGACATCCAAGATCCGGAAACAGTCGAGCGCTTCTGCCGCCGCGTGCGTACGCCACAGCGTTTGCGCGCGCTGTATCTGCTGACGGTGGCGGATATTTGCGGAACCAACCCGAAAATCTGGAATTCGTGGAAAGACCAACTGCTCAAACAGCTTTTTCAGGCTGCTTTGCGCCGGTTGTCCGGCGAGTCCGGCAGCCGCGAAAGCATGGGCAGCCGCCGTCGCGCAATGGCATTGGCGGCATTGGCCGAGCAGGGGAAAAGCGAGCGCGAAATCCGTTCCGTCTGCCGCACGCTGGGCGATGCTTATTTTGTGCGCCATGAGCCGGAAGAAATTTTGTGGCATCTGCAAGTGCTGCCGCAAAAGGGCATGGACAATGCGGTAGCGGGCATCCGCAGTCTGGATGCGGCAACGCTGCAGATTGTGGTGTTTATGCCCAATGCTGATGGTTTGTTTGCTCGTCTGTGTCGTCTGTTCAGCCGCAACGATTTGGACATCGCCGCCGCGCGGGCGTTTGTTACCGAGCACGATTTTATTCTCGATACTTTCGTTGTTAGGCTGCCTGAATATCTGGCCGGTAGCGACAGCAGCAGTTTTCAGGCTGCTTTGCAGCGACAGTTGGACGATTTTCTCGCCGGCCGTTTTGCCGAAAAGAAAGACAAACGCCAAGCAAGCCGCCGCGCCCGCAGTCTGCCAATCGCCCCGCATATCGAGCTGAATGCCGACCCGAGCCAGGCCGATTGGTATGTGCTGGAGCTGGTAGCAGTCAACCGCCCCTATCTGCTGGCCGATATCAGCGAAGTGTTCGCCCGCCGTCGCATCAGCGTGCGCCACGCCAAAATCAGCACGCTTGCCGATAGGGCCGAAGACAGCTTCCTGCTGTACAGCGCAGCATTGGCCGATCCTGCCGAAGAAGTGGCTTTGAAACGCGACTTGCTGGCGGTGTTAAGCACGTAGGCCTGGCAGTTTTTCAGGCTGCCTTATAAAAACATTTCCTTTTTCGATATGGATTTGTGCTTTGGCGGGTAGTTTTATTGTTGAGTAGTAGTTGACCGGATTGGTTTGGGTGGGTATGATTGCGGTCTTTCGCT
>NZ_JAPHVK010000011.1:0-84792 GCF_028680565.1 Kingella sp. SNUBH-2017 | reverse complement strand
CAGCACGACGAAGCAGCCGGCAGCGTGATTACCGGCCGCGAAGTCAGAACGGCCTCCGGCGGCGACACCCGCATCCGCGGCAGCCAAGTCATCAGCGACGGGCAGACCCTGATTGCCGCCCAAGGCGGAGTACGCATCGACGCCGCAGACAACCGCTACCAGGATTGGGAAAACCACGAGCGCAAAAAGTCCGGTTTGATGGGCAGTGGCGGTATCGGTTTCTTTATCGGCAACAAAACCCAAGCCCAAGAAAGCGACGGCACCGCCGTTTCCGCCAGCGGCAGCACCGTAGGCAGCCTGAAAGGCGATACGCTGATAGCCGCAAAACGTTACAGCCAAACCGGTTCTATCGTTTCATCGCCCGAAGGCAACGTACTGGTTGAAGCCGAAAAGATCGATATTCAGGCTGCCGACGAGCGCTACCGGCAAACCCAACGCAGCCGCTTTGAACAAAAAGGGCTGACCGTTGCCGTCAATATTCCCGTAGTCGATGCCGCCATCGGTTTGACCAATGCCGCCAAATCCGCCAAACAGATACACGGCAGCAACAGCCGGGTGAACCTGATGGCCGCCGCCAATGCCGCACGGCAGGGTTTTAACGCCGGCAAGACACTTGCCTCCGTTGCCCAAAACCCCCAAAGCGCCAGCCAAGGCATCAGCGTCTCGATAACCTACGGCGAGCAGAAAAACACCAGCGAAACCCAAACCGCCGGCAACCGCGCCCAAGCAGCCCGCATGGAAGCCGGCAAAGCCGTGATACTCAAAGCACACGGTGCTGGCAAAGATTCCGACATCCTTATCCGCGGCGCCGATATCGGCGGCCAACAGGCCACCTATCTGAGCGCAGAAAACCGCGTCGATATCCGTTCTGCCGAGCAGCAGCACCAAGAGCGCAGCAAAAACCGCCAAAGCGGTTGGAATGCCGGTGTTGCCCTTGCTTTCAATAACGGCGTCAGCCTCGGCTTTACCGCCGGCGGCAACTACGGCAAAGGCTACGGCAACGGCGACGAAAGCACCCACCTGCACAGCCATATCGGCAGCCGCAGCGGCCAGACCTTTGTGCACAGCGGCGGCGACACCACCCTGAAGGGCGCGCAGCTGATCGGCAAAGGCGTACAGCTTGATGCCGCCAACCTCAATATCGAAAGCGTGCAGGACACCGCCACTTTCCGCGGCAAACAGGAAAACATGTCCGCGCAGATCACCGTAGGCTACGGCTTTAGCGCCGGCGGCGGCTACAGCCGCAGCAAGAGCAGCGCCGACCATGCCAGCGTAGGTGAGCAGAGCGGTATTTTTGCTGGGGAAGACGGATATCAGGTCAACGTTAAAGGCCATACCGATCTCAAAGGCGCTTTGCTTACTTCTGCGGCAGAGGCCGAAGCACAAGGAAAAAACAGCTTCCGCACCGCCACCCTCAGCCACAGCTACATTGCCAACCACAGCAGCTACAGCGGAAGCAGTCTGGGTGTGGACGGTAGCGTATCTGTAAGCGGAGAGCAGCTGGGACAGGAAAAACGGGACTGGTTAAGCAACGTTGCCGAGCAAAACACCGTGGGCAAAGCCATTGGCTACGGCAAAGTGAAAGACAACCGTAACAGCATTACCCATAGCGGTATCAATACCCGCAACTTGGTGATTACTGATGATGCCGGCCAGCAGAAAGCCACCGGCATGAGTGCGGCGCAGACAGCGGCAAGACTGTATACGGATATCAACACCGACACCGCCGAAGCTGCTTCAGGCAGCCTGAAAAACCAGTTTGACAAAGAAGCAGTACAGGAAGAACTGGATAGGCAGCGCGAGGTTACCCAAGCATTCGCCCCCGTTGCCGCCCAAAGCGTCGCATGGACTGCAGACAAACTCGGCAATATCAAAAACTATGAGCACATCCGAATTGCCAAAGCATATTTGCAGGAGCAGTTACAGGATGCCCGCCAGCCCGATCAGATTACCCGGCTGCAACAACAAATTGCCCTTGCAGACCAATACCTGTTCGAACACCAAGCCGCATATGACACATGGAAAGAAGGCGGCATAGGCCGCGCCGTACTGCATGCGGGTGCAGGTGCACTTTTGACCGGTGACGTACAAGGCGCGGCAGGCGCAGGTGCGTCATCGCTGGCAGCCCCTTATTTGGAACGGATAGGCGGCAGAGAAGGCAGTGTAGGCAGAATGCTGACGGACACGGTAGGCGGAGCAGCGGTTGGCGCACTGGCGGGAGGCAGTACTGGAAGTGCGTTTGCCGGAGCAAATGCGGATTGGAACAACCGGCAGCTGCATGAAAGCGAGCTACGCCTAACGGAAGAAAAGGATATTGTTGAAAGTATCAAAAATCACATAAAGCATATAGAAAAAAAAGAACTTTCAGATGCAAAGGTTACCGAGCGTATTAGAAAACAAATATTACGTTGGGTTGATGAAAAATCCAATGATGGGCTCACGGATGAGACTATTATTTCTGCATTTGGCATATCATCTGCCACCCACCCCAATGGAAAGTTGAAATTAGGCAGTTCCGAATACTTTTGGGATTACCGAGACTATGCTGCACGCAATCCACAAGCATATAAAAACCATAACCTGTTTAGCCAATACAGCTCTTTAAAAGAACAGGAAAAACTAAAAAATTCCCATGAGGGAATATCTAACGAATATATCCATAAGCGCCAGAAAAAAAATGAGAATTTAGCTGCAAATCTTATTGATATATATGGTTCTTTTATAGATCCAAAAATACTGGCAAGACGACCTGGTTTAGGTGTGGGTCGAACATTGGTGAATGCAATCAACTCATTCAGCAAACCCACACTTACAAAAAGAGATCCGCTATTGGCTGGAGCTGGGGAAATAACTGTACCAATTGGCTCTCAAAACAGAATTCCATCGCATGTGATGGAATCGAGAGGGAATAATGGGGCAAGCAGTGCAGGTAATGGGGTTAATGGTAATGCTCGTCCTAATATTACTAATCAGACAGGTTCTAGCTCAGCAACAAAAATTAATCAGGTTTTTAATTCCATTAAGGACTCCCCTAAATACCCTAGTGGATTTCGCGAAACACAAAATGGCGTGCGAAAAGTTAATATAAATAATCAGGCTGTTCTTAACGAATTAAGAAATGTTCAAAGTGGAGAATGGAAAAAAGTGTATAGAGATGGATTTGATGCACAAGGAAATCGAATTTCTATCCACTATTTTCAACATACTAAAACCGGAAGAGTATTTGATGTTAAAGTAAAAAACTCATGGAGTAACTAAATGTTAAAAAATGAAGTAGTAGTAAAGAACAAACAGGATGCTGAGCTTTTTTTGAATATCTTAATAATAGGTATATTAACTGCTTTTTTTAATAGAAAAATTACATTGGATGATGGCTATAATTTGTTATTTAGGCCTGGAGTCATTGACTATTTAGAAAGCATGTCAATCAGCAAATCAATAATTGATATTTTATGGCTGTGTACAGAATTAGAAGATGTAGAAAGCCTTATTCCTGATAAATTAAATGATGAAATTATTAAATTAATTAATCAGTTAATTAAAAATCTGGATAATTTTAATGGAATTTCTGATCATATAAGGTTGTCTATTAAAATGGAATAGTAATATTTTATGTTTTGGAAAGCTGCTGTATCGCTACGGCCGGAACAACCCGTACCGCCTGTCTGTCGGCTCGCACAGCCGTGGCACCATGGTGGTTTACAATACGCTGCGCAAGCTCGATAGCAAGGAAAACGCCGGCATGCTGGCAGATGTCGATATGAAGATGGTCGGCCCCGCCACCCATGTGGCCAAAGCCGACGACCACCTGGCCAGGCTGCAAGGCTTTGCCCAACGGGGAGCAGACAATCGGGAGCGATCGATTGCCTTTGAAAACCACCCGGGAGATTTTGTAGGGAGAATCATCGGCTACAACCCGACCACCACCGAAACCAATACCCGACACAAATCACGGCTTCGCCATTGGGTAGATATATTCGGCTCCGGCAGCTCGCCGCACAACTGCCACGGTATCGGCAACAAACAATGCGTAAAAGACGGCTACCGCACGGAAGAAGATATCGGCGTGATGCCGAAAACCAAACGCATTTACGGCTACCCCCATTCGCAACCCACCGAACAGGAGAAATAACCATGATAAAAACCGTATTGGCCTTAAGCTTATCCGCCCTAGTGGCCGGCTGCACTTTTAAAGGATTCAAACTACCGCCCGATGCCTCCTTAAGTTGGAAATTGTGCAACGAAAGAACCATCTATCCGGCAATTCATACTCCGCCCACGGCCAGTGATGAAGAGCAGCGGGAAATGCTGAAGCAAATGGGGCTAAGGGATAAAAGGAAACGCGATGACATGCGTTCCTGCGGCTACAATCCTATTGCCGGCGGCGACCAGGAAGCCGATGCCTGCGTGCGCAAAAAGGGTTGGTACCGCTCACGCATGGATATCTATCCCGAAAACAAAATCTACGAGCAATGCCAGCATGAGTAGGCTTGTTCTCCGGCTTTCAGGCTGCCTGCAAAGGCAGCCTGAAAGCCTAACGGGCATGAACAAAACCACCGTACCAATCCCAATCATCCCCAATCAGGAGACCCCAAATGAACAAACTGATACCGTCCCTTATGCTCTGCATCCTGCTTTCAGGCTGCCTGAACATCGGCAGCGGCTTTCGTGTGCCGCCCGATGCGTCGGGCTAGTGGGAGCTGTGTAATAAAGAAAAGCTGTATCCTGCCATAGGCACCCTACCGGATGCTCCTGAAGAACAACAAGCTGAAATGATCCGGCAGATGAATGTGTACGGTCAGCGCAAGCTCGACGATATGTTTTCCTGCGGCTATGACCCGATTGGCGGCGGAGACAGTGAGCAAGATGCCTGCGTGCGCAAGAAAGGCTGGTACCGTTCGGGCAAAGATATCTATCCCGAAAACAAAATCTACGAGCAATGCCAGCACGACTAGGCTGCTTTCCGCATTTCAGGCTGCCTGCAAAGGCAGCCTGAAATGCGGGATATCGGCCGAAAACAATGCGTAAAAGACGGCTATCGTACAGAAGAAGATGTCGGCATCATGCCGAAAACCAAACGTATTTACGGCTACCCCCATTCGCAACCCACCGAACAGGAGAAACAACCATGATAAAAACCGTATTGGCCTTAAGCTTATCCGCCCTAGTGGCCGGCTGCACTTTTAAAGGGTTCAAACTGCCGCCCGATGCCTCCTTAAGTTGGAAATTGTGCAACGAAAGGAAAATTTATCCTGACATTCATATCCCCCCAGGTGAGAGCATAGAAAGGCAGCGGGAAATGTTAAGGCAAATGGGGCTAAGGGATAAAAGGAAACGCAATGACATGCGTTCCTGCGGCTACGATCCCATCGGCGGCGGCGACCAGGAAGCCGATGCCTGTGTGCGCAAAAAGGGTTGGTACCGCTCACGCATGGATATCTATCCCGAAAACAAAATCTACGAGCAATGCCAGCACGATTAGCCCAGCTGTACCGCTTTCAGGCTGCCTTAACCGGCAGCCTGAAAGCCTAACGGGCATGAACAAAACCACCGTACCAATCCCAACCATCCCCAATCAGGAGATTCCGAATGAACAAACCGATACTGCCCCTTATGCTCTGCCTGCTGCTTTCAGGCTGCCTGAATATCGGCAGCGGCTTCCGCGTGCCGCCCGATGCGTCGGGCTGGTGGGAGCTGTGCAACGAAGACAAAATTTATCCTGCTAAAAAAACTCCACCGGAAGCCAGCAGAGCTGAGCGTGATGAAATGCTGCGGCAGATGAATTTGTACGGTCAGCGCCAGCTCGACGATATGTTTTCCTGCGGCTATGACCCGATTGGCGGCGGAGACAGTGAGCAAGATGCCTGCGTGCGCAAGAAAGGCTGGTATCCAACCGGACACGATACCTATCCCCAAAACAAAATCTACGAGCAATGCCGGCACGATTAGGCTTGTTCTCCGTATTTCAGGCTGCCTGCAAAGGCAGCCTGAAAACCCCGCAGGCCGGATATGGGTATCCGGTTTTCCGATGGGTTTTCAGGCTGCCGATGGTTTGCGCGGTGCGGGCAGCATGACGAATATCGTCATTTTCTGCCGTTGGGCGTTTTGGAGCAGGCATAAGAAAAAAGCTCAAACGGAAGTTTGAGCTTTTGAAACTTTGGTGGGTCGTGAGCGATTCGAACGCTCGACCAACGGATTAAAAGTCCGCTGCTCTACCAGCTGAGCTAACGACCCAAAGAAAACGAGATTATAGTTAGGCAGACGCTGTGCTGTCAATGCTTGGCGCGGGTTTTTGTCTGCTTTTTTAACACCGGTTTGAAAAATATTGGATTTATTTTCCGTGCGGTGGCCAGCTGCGGCCGGCGGGGCTTATTTTTGCTTTTTGGCGGCGGCTTTTTCGGCGGCTTTTATCGCGGCGTCGATGCGGGATTGGATGTGGCTTTCGAGAAATTCGCGTTTTTCCCAAAAGAAGGCGGCGAATTTTTCCAAGCTGTACATTTTGCGCACCAAAATCGGGAAGCCGGCATGCAAAACGGCGGCCAGCGCTTTGTTTTCGGTTTCGTCGGCCATGGCGGCGGCAAGGGTCAGGCCGCGTTCGGCCAAGTGGTTTTGCAGCTGTTTGGCGGTGTGGTTGTTGATTTCAAACTGTTTGATCATGGTGTCGTCCTTATTCGGGTTTGCGGATGGCGGATGCGCCTAATTACAGCCATTGTTGTGCCAACCTTCAGGCTGCCTTGGCATGCAGGCAGCCTGAAAGCGTCAGCTGATGCCGTAGGATTTGAGCAGGGCGCCGATTTCGGGGTTGCGGCCGCGGAAGTGCCGGTACATTTGGGCGACATTGCGCGAGCCGCCTTGCGAGAGGAAGTTTTTCAGGAAGTGTTCGCCGGCCTGGCGGTTGAGTACGCCGTGTTCTTCAAAATAAGAGTAGCCGTCGGCCGCCAGCACCTCCGCCCACAGATAGCTGTAATAGCCTGCGGCGTAGCCGCCGTTGAAAATGTGGCTGAAGGAGTGGGTGCGGCGTACCCAGTCCGGTTCGGGCAGCGGCGAGCCGGTTTGGACTTCGCGGCGGATTTTGTCGATCAGGCCGGCCTGGCCGCGGTATTCGTGGTAGAGGCGGAAGTCGGTCAGCGCCAGTTCGAGCTGACGGCTGAGGGTGCGGGCGGCGAGGTAGTGTTTGGCGGCGATCAGGCCGTCGATCAGTTTGGCAGGCAGCGCTTCGCCGCTTTGGTAGTGGCCGGATACCAGCGGCAGCACTTCTTTGTTCCACATCCAGTTTTCCAGCATCTGGCTGGGGAATTCGACGGCATCCCACGGCACGCCGTTGATGCCGGATACGGCGGCCACGTCGATCACGCTGAGCATCTGGTGCAGGCCGTGGCCGAATTCGTGGAACAGGGTAACGGCTTCGTCGTGCAGCAGCAGGTCGGTATCGCCGGCGGACTTGCCAAAATTGCAGACGATAAAGGACACCGGTTTTTTCAGGCTGCCGTCGGCCTGTTTGTAGCGGCTCTGCCAGCCGAACTGCCAGGCGCCGCCGCGTTTGTTTTCGCGGGCGAACAGGTCGAGGTAGAACGAGGCGGTGTGGCGCTTGTTTTCGTCGTAAATCTCAAAAAAGCGCACTTCGGGATGCCAAACCGGCACGCCTTTTTTCTCGCGCACGCTGATGCCGTACAGGCGTTGGGCGACGGCAAACAGGCCGGAGAGCACTTTTTCCAGCGGGAAATACGGGCGCAGGCTTTCTTTATCGACGGCGTAGCGCTCGGTTTTCTGTTTTTCGGCGTAATAGGCCACGTCCCACGGTTCGAGCTTTTGCAGGCCGTCTGTTTCGCGCGCGTAGCGGCGCAGCTCGTCGGTTTCCTTGAGCAGCTGTTTGTGGCTTTGCTGCTTTAAGCCGTTGAGAAAGCCCAAAACCTGCTGCGGCGTTTCGGCCATGCGGGTGGCGAGCGCGTATTCGGCGTAGCTGCGGTAGCCCAGCAGCCGCGCTTTTTGCAGCCGCAGCTTGAGAATTTCGTTGATCACCGGCGTGTTGTCCCATTTGCCGCCAGCAGCGCGGCGGGCGTAGGCGCGGTAGAACTCGGCGCGCAGGCTGCGGTTGCGGCAGTAGGTCATGATGGCGGCGTAGGGGGCGTAGTCCAGCGTGAAGCGGTAGCCGCTTTGCTCCTTGCTTTTGGCCGATTCGGCGGCAGCGGCGAGTGCATGCTCGGGCAGGCCGTCCACATCGGCTTTGTCGCTGATGGTTTTTTCCCAGTGCTTGACCGAATCGAGCACGTTGTTGCCGAACTTCGTCTGCAACTCGCTCAGGCGGCGGCTGATGTCGGCAAACTGTTTTTTCTTCGCCGTCGGCAGGGCGACGCCGGAGAGTTTGAAATCGCGCAGCGCGTGTTCGATAGCCGCTTTTTGCGCGTCGGAATAGCGGGTAAATTCCGGCTGGGTACGCAATTTTTCAAAGGCGCGGTACAGCCCCTGGTGCTGGCCGTACCACGAGCCGTATTCGCTGAGTTTGCCTTCGGCGCTTTCGTAGGCTTTGCGCAGTTCGTCGGAGCTGGCCATACTGTTGAGATGGTCGGCGATGCCCCATGCGTAATCCAGTTTGGCGCCGATGTCCTGCAGGGGCAGGTAGAAGTTTTCCCACGAGATTTCAGGCTGCCTGCTGACTGCTTCCACCGTTTCGCGGCTTTTTTGCAGCAGAAAATCCACCGCCGGCACGATGTGTTCGGGGCGGATGGCGGCAAAATCGGGCAGTTTGTCGAAAGTGAGCAGCGGGTTGTTTTGCAGCTCGGCGGGCAGCTTTAAAGCGTCGGATGCGGCGAACAGGCGGGTCGGCAGCAGAGCGGCGGCCGCGCCGAACAGACCCAGTTGGAGAAAACAGCGTCTTTGCATGGGGATTTCCTTTGTTTGAGGCAGCCTGAAAAGGTTTCGGCTTCGCAATTCCACTTCGCTTTCAGGCTGCCTGATGTTGTTGTTGGGGTTTAGCGGATGATGCCGCGCTGCGAGGCGGCAAGAAAGCGGTGCAGCACCGCCAATTCGGGGGTGTTTTCGGCGGCGGCGGCGATTTGCGCTTTGGCTTCGTCCAGCGGCAGGCCGTCGCGGTAGAGCAGGCGGTAGGCGTCTTTCACGCGGGCGATTTGTTCGGCGCTAAAGCCGTTGCGGCGCATGCCTTCGCTGTTGAGCCCAGCCGGTTCGGCGCGGTAGCCGGCGGCCATAAAGTAGGGCGGCACGTCTTTGTGCACGCCGGCGGCGAAGGCGGTCATCGCGTAATCGCCGATGCGGCAAAACTGGAAAACCAGCGTGTAGCCGCCGAGCACGGCGTAGTCGCCGATTTCTACATGGCCGGCCAGGCTGGCGTTGTTGGCGAAGATGGTGTGGCTGCCGACCACGCAGTCGTGGGCAAGGTGGCAGTAGGCCATAATCCAGTTATCGTCGCCGATGCGGGTTTCGCCGATGCCGGTTACGGTGCCGAGATTGAAGGTGGTGAATTCGCGGATGGTGTTGCCCTTGCCGATAATCAGGCGGGTGGGCTCGCCTTTGTATTTTTTGTCCTGCGGCTCGGCGCCGAGGCTGGCGAATTGGAAAATGCGGTTGTTTTCGCCGATTTCGGTGTGGCCTTCGATGGAAACGTGGTGGGCGATTTCGCTGCCCGCGCCGATTTTCACGTGCGGCCCGATAACGGTGTAGGCGCCGACTTTGACGCTGGAATCCAGCTCGGCTTTGGGGTCGATAAGGGCGGTGGGGTGGATCAGGGTCATGGTTTTCCTTTCAGGCTGCCCAAAGAGCATCGGGCGGCGGCGGCTTTCAGGCTGCTTTTGCCGTGTTCGGCGCGCAGGCAGCCTGAAAAGCCGGCCAGCCTTAAATCGCGGTGGCCGCTTTCTGGCAGAACTCGGTGTTTACCGGCGATACGTCGCGCGGGGCGGCGGGGTTTTCCGGTTTGCCGGCCAGCGCTTCGGGCATTTGCGCCAGTTGCAGCACGGTGAAAGTGCAGTCGGTGAAATGGGCTTCGTAGTCGCGGCCGGCTTCGGGGGTGAAGCTGAGGGCGACGCGGCAGGCGCCGCCGTGGCTGCCCATGCTGCGGTCGGCGGGAAGCTGGTAGGAGAAGGAGCCGTCGAGCACCAGCGGTTTGCCGGCGGGAACGATAAATTCGCGGTAGGAGGCGCGGCTCATAATGCCGGTGTCGTGGTCGGCGGCCAGACTCAGGCGGCTGGCGGGCATGCCGATGCTCAGGTTGCGTACGCGGCGCGGCAGGCCGTTGATAAAGCGGGTGTGGGCGCGGGCGCCGGCTTTGGCGCGCCACTGCTCGCAGCTTTGGCCGCGGTAGGGGCGGATAAGCTGTCGGCCGGAAACGCCGTAAAGACGGATGCGCGCCTGGGTGTCGGGCTGGTAGGCGGCTTGGCGGCTGACGGTTTCGGATTTTTTAGCGGCACCGCAGCCTGAAAGGACAGCGGCGGCAGTGAGTGCGAGTACGCAGGGCAGAAGTTTCATGGTGGTTTCCCGTTCTGAAAACGAAATGGCGGCGGGATGGTTTTCAGGCTGCTTTTGCCGTGTTCGGCGGGCAGGCAGCCTGAAAAGCCGGCCGGCGGCTTATTCGGCGGCTTTGGCCTGGCGCTGGGCGCACATGATGGTGGCTTCGCAGGCGAGCTCGCCATTCACTTTGGCGGTGGCGTGGAATTTGCCGATGCCGCGCCGGTGGGCGAGCAGATCGACTTCAAAGTCCAGCCGGTCGCCGGGGATGACCTGGCGTTTGAAGCGCACGTCGTCCAGGCCGGCAAACAGGGTGATTTCGCCTTCGTTGCGTTTGGTGTTGCCTTGGCTCAAAACGGCGAGCACGCCGCAGGCCTGCGCCATCGCTTCGACAATCAGTACGCCGGGCATGACCGGCGATTCGGGGAAGTGGCCTTGGAAAAACTGCTCGTTGAAGCTGATGTTTTTAAAGGCGTTCAGCGACTTGCCCGGCTCGGCGGCGGTGACGCGGTCGAGCAGCAAAAAGGGAAAGCGGTGCGGCAGGAGTTCCTGAATCTCGCGGGCTTCAATGGGGAATTTGATGGTCATGGGGGATTTCCTTAAGGGGTAAACGGGGTAGGCAGCCTGAAAAGGGGAAACGGTTTTTCAGGCTGCCTATGTTAGGACTGTGCCGAAAGCGCGGCGATTTGCTGTTCCAATTCTTTAAGCTTTTTGCTCATTTCGCTCAAACGGCGCACGTGTACGGCATTGCGCGCCCATTCTTTGTGGGTCTGCATCGGGAAAATGCCGGCCATGTGCAGGCCGCTTTCGCTGATGCTGTGAGTAACCGACGTGCCGCCGCCGATGGTGGTTTTATCGGCGATTTCGATGTGGCCGACGATGCCGACGCCGCCGCCGATCACGCAGTAGCTGCCGACGGTAACGCTGCCGGAAATACCGGTTTTGGCGGCAATCACGGTGTGCTCGCCGATATGGCAGTTGTGACCGATCTGCACCTGGTTGTCGATTTTGGTGCCGCGGCCGACGGTGGTGTCGCTCATCGCGCCGCGGTCGATATTGGTGTTGGAGCCGATTTCCACGTCGTCGCCTAGCGTAACCGCACCGGTTTGCGGGATTTTGAACCAGGAATCGCCGGCAAAGGCCAGGCCGAAGCCGTCGGCGCCGATCACCGCGCCGCTGTGGATTTCCACCCGCGCGCCCAGCGTGCAGCCGTAATAAACCACGGCATTGGGGTGCAGCACGGTGTCGTCGCCGAGCGTGCAGCCGTGTTCGACCACCGCGCCGGCCAGGATGCGGCAGCGCTCGCCGAGCACGGTATCGGCGCCGATATAGGTATGGGCGCCGATTTCGCAAGAGGCGGGCACGGTGGCGGTGGGTTCGATCACGGCGGTGGGATGCACGCCGGCGCGGGCAGCTTGAACGGGATGGAACAGCCGCGCCACCTGCGCGAAGTAGAGATAGGGGTCGCGGGCGACAATCAGGTTGCGGCCGGCAAAGCCGTCGGCGGCGTTTTCGCCGACAATCACCGCGCCGGCGGCGCTGGCTTCGACTTCGTGGCGGTATTTGGGATTGGCGAGAAAGGTAATCTCGTCCGCACCGGCACGGGCGGCAGGGGCGACGGCGGTAACGGCGATGTCGGCGCCGCGCACTTCGCCGCCGAGCTTGGCGGCGATTTGGGAAAGGGTGTAGGCGGTCATGGAAACGGCTCCGGTTGGCTTTCAGGCTGCTTTTGGGCTGGTTCAGGCAGCCTGAAAACGGGAAACGGTGTTCGCGGGCAGCCTATGGTTTCAGGCTGCTTTGGGCAGGTGCTTGGTGCGCGGTGCGCACCCTACGGGCTTCGCAACTACGCTATGCAGGCTGCTTCGGATTCGCTTGTTTTCAGGCTGCCTGTGCGCGGGAGGCGGACACAGTTCAGGCAGCCTGAAAAGCAGAAGCGGTTTTCAGGCTGCCTGGGCGGGGTTTACTGCATTTCCGCGTCGAGCAGCTTGATGACGCGGTCGGTAATGTCGAACTCGCCGCGGATAAAGATCACTTCGGAGAGCATGGCATCGTAGTGCTCGGTTTCGATGATGTTGAAGATGATTTCGTTGGCCTTGCGCTGCAGGGCGGCGAATTCTTCGTTGCGGCGCAGGTTGTACTCTTCGGTCAGCTCGGCAGATGCGGCGCGGTACTGGCGGCCGGTTTCCACCAGCTGGCTTTCCAGCTTGCGGGCTTCGGCTTTGCTCAGCTTGCCCGATGCCAGCCGTTTTTGCAGGCGCATGCCTTTTTCCTGCAGGGCGGCGAGCTTTTTCTGCTGCGGGCTGAACTCGCGCTGCAGGCCGGTTTCGATTTTTTTGGCGGTTTGCGATTCGCTGTAGAGCCGGGTGGCGTTGACGTAGCCGACTTTTTTGAAATCGGCGTGCGCGCTGCCGATCAGGCCGCCGGCGGCCAGCGCCGCCAGCAGCAGTCTGCCCAAACGGGTGGTCTGCATAAAAACTCCTAGGTTAGAACACGGTTCCGAGTTGGAACTGGAAGCGCTGCACCTGGTCGGTGGATTTTTTCTTCAGCGGGTAGGCGTAGCTCAGTTTGATCGGGCCCATCGGCGAAATCCAGGTTAGGGCGGCGCCGACGGAGTAGCGCAGCTCTTCTTTGAAGCTGGATTTGTGGTTGGTGTTGCCGTAGTAACCGCCGGCGCCGTAGGGTGTGGACGGGGTGTAAACGCCCGGGGTGTAGGTTTTGCCGTCCCATACGCTGCCGGCATCGGCAAACAGGCTCAGGCGGACGCTGCGGCTGTTTTTCACGCCCGGGAAGGGGAACAGCAGTTCGGCGTTGGCATTGACGGCGTAGGAGCCGCCGTAGCTTTCGATGCTGCGGTTGCCGTTGACGTCGAAGTCGTACACTTTCGGGCCGAGCGAGCCGTTTTCAAAGCCGCGCACGCTGCCTAGGCCGCCGCCGGTCTGGTTGAACATAAACGGCACTGCTTTGGTTTTGCCGTAGTGGCCGCTGTAGCCGAGCTGGCCGTTGAGCATCAGCGTGAAGCTGTCGCTCAGCGGGAAGTACCAGGTTTGCTGGTGGCCGAACTGGTAGTACTGCAGGCCGCTGCCGGGCAGGGCGACTTCGCCGGTTATGTTGGCCTGGTAGCCTTTGGTCGGCCAGTAGGCATCGTCGGTGGTGTTGCGGTACCAGCTGATCAGACCTTTGTAAATCCAGTTGTTTTTGCCGTGCTGATCGACAAAGCGCTGGTAGCGGTAGGGCGAGTTGTTGAAGAGTTTGACGCCCATGTGCTCGACGCCCAAACCGACGTTGAGGCGGTCGTATTCGGTAATCGGGATGCCCATGGTGGCGCTGGCGCCGTAGCGGGTCATGCGGTAGCTGCGGGCGCTGTATTGCAGCTTGGAAGCGTCGTAGTTGGAGCCGAACAGGCTGTAGGTCATGCTCACGCCGTCGGGGGTGAAGTAGGGCTCGGTGAACGACAGGTTGGCGCTTTGGCGCACTTTACTGCGCGAAACGCCGGCAGACAGTGATTTGCCAGTGCCAAACAGATTATCCTGTGCCACGCTAGCGGAAATCACGAAGCCGTCGTCCTGCGACCAGCCGGCCGAGGCGTTCAGGCTGCCGGTGGAGCGTTCGGTAACTTTTACGTTCAAATCGGCCTGCTGCTCGTTTTCCGGCACGCTGCGGGCACTGATTTCGACGTCTTCAAAATAGCCGAGCTGGCGCAGGCGCTCGGAGGAGCGGTTGATTTTCGACTGGTCGTAAGTTGCGCCTTCCATTTGGCGCAGCTCGCGGCGCACCACTTCGTCGCGGGTTTTGGTGTTGCCGGTGATGTGGATTTCGCGGATGGCGACTAGATTGCCCGGATTCAGGCGCACGGTGATATCGACATAGTCTTTGCCGCCTTCGCTGCGGCGCTCGGCTTCGGCATCAACCTGGGCGCGGGCGTAGCCGGCGGACTGCAAATCGGTGCGGATGGCGGCCAGCGCGCTTTGCAACTGGTCGTAATTGCTCAGCTTGCCGGTTTTGAATTTTTCCAGGTGTTTTTGCAGTTTTTCCGGCGGCACTTCTTTGCTGTCGCCGGCGATTTTCAGGCTGCCCCAGTAGTAGGGTTGGCCTTCGTACACTTTGATGGTCAGGGTTTCGCGTTTTTTGTCTTCGCTGAGCTGGCGGCTGACGTCTTCATAGTCCACGCGGAAATCGAAGAAGCCTTTTTTGTGGTAGAAGCGCTCGAGGCGTTCTTTGTCGCGGTTGAATTTTTCCCACGAAAACACGTTGCTTTTGGTCAGCCACGACAAAATCGTGCCGTCGGTCAGGCCGATTTGGCGCAGCAGGCGGCGGTCGGAGAAGTGAGTGTTGCCTTCAAAGTCGATTTTTTTGACGCGGGTGGTGTCGCCTTCTTCGATATTGATGGTGATGGCGACGCGGTTGCGCGCCAATTCCTGCACTTCGGGCGTGATTTTGACGTTGTTTTTACCCTGTTCCTTATAGGCGCCGTCCAGCGCGCGCAGGGCGCGGATCAGGGCTTCCTGGCTGAAGAAGTCGCCTTTGGCCAGGCCGGTGGAAGCCAGCGCCTGCAGGTTTTTGCTGCTGTCGCTCTGGTTGAAGCGCTCCTGCTTTTGCTCGTAGCTTTCTTTGGCATCGACCAGCTCGCTGTCCTGGCCGCTGTTGGAGCCGCGCACGCCGGCGAACTGTTTGAGAATGGCGTCGTTGGGCAGCACTTTGGCGCCCTTAACGTTGATCGAGCTGATAATCGGCCGCTCTTTAACGGTGATGATCAGCATGTCGCCGTTTTGTTCCAGCAGCACGTTTTCGTAAAAACCGCTGGCGTGCAGGCGGCGGATGATGTCTTCGCCGGTCTGTTCGGTGTAGGTGTCGCCCACTTTTACCGGCAGCAGCGAGCGCACGGTGGCTTCGGAGGTATGCTGTTCGCCTTCGATGCGAAATCCCGAAATGCGGAAGTCCGCCCAAGCGGGCAGCGCCAGCCCAAGTGCCAGCAGGGTTGCGGTAATTTTGTTGAGTCTCATCTTACTATCCAAATAATCGGGTGATGTCGTTGAAAAAAGCCAGCACCATCATCGCCAGCATCACGGCCAGACCGAAGCGCAGCCCCCAGTTTTGGACGCGCTCGCTCAGCGGCCTGCCGCGTAAAAGTTCGGCAGTATAGTAAACCAGATGGCCGCCGTCCAATACCGGCACCGGCAGCAGGTTCATCACGCCCAGGCTGATGCTGACGACGGCGAGGAATTCCAGATAGGCCTGCCAGCCGATTTTGGCGGTCTGGCCGGCAACGTCGGCGATGGTTACCGGGCCGGAAATGTGGCTGATCGAAGCCTGGCCGGTAACCAGCCGGCCGAAGAACTGGAGCGTGAGCAGGCTGTATTTGGCGGTTTTCAGGCTGCCCTGCTTAAAGGCTTCGCCCCAGCCGATTTGCTGCTGCTGGCGCACTTTTGCCGTCCAGACGGCATCTTCGGCGGCGTCCAGGCCGACGCGGCCGATAATCTGGCTTTTGTCGGGCAACTCGTGGCTGGCCGGACGCAGTACCGCGTGCAGGGTTTGGCCGCCGCGCTGATAGTCGATATTCAGGTTGCGGCCGGCGTTTTCACGCACGATGCGGCTCCAGTCTTCCCAATGCGGCGTCGGCACGCCGTCCACCGCCACGATGCGGTCGCCTTCTTTCAGACCGGCCTGCGCGGCGGGGCCGCCGGCTTCAACATAGCCGATGCTCTCCAGCGAACGGAAGGGCGACAGGCCGATGCCAGTCTGCCGTTTGGCTACCGCAGTGGCCTGCGGCGTGCCGGCGGCATCGATTACGCGTTCGGTGCGCTTGCCGTCGGCAGTTTCCACCGCCACCCGCACCGGGCCGCTGTCCAAATTCAGCACCATGTGGATATTGGCATCGGCAAAATCGGCCACGGTTTCGCCGTTTACCGTCAGGATACGGTCGCCGCTCTGAAAGCCGGCGCCGGCGGCCACCGAAGGCTGGCTTACGGTGCCGACATAGGGCTGCACCACGGTAATGCCGCCCAGGCCGAAACTTAAGGCGTAGAGCAGCACCGCCAGCGCCAGATTGGTCAGCGGGCCGGCGGCCACCACGGCGATGCGTTTGAGCGGGTGCTGTTTGTCAAAAGCGTAGGGCAGATCTTCCGGCGCGACTTCCCCTTCGCGGGTATCGACCATTTTCACATAGCCGCCCAGCGGAAACGGCGCCAGACACCATTCGATGTCGCGCCAGCGGCGGGTGAAAAACGGCTTGCCGAAGCCGACGGAAAAGCGCTTGACTTTGATGCCGCACCAGCGCGCCACCAGCAGGTGTCCGAGCTCGTGCAGGCTGACGAGAAGCAGGATGGCAAACAGAAACGCTGCCAGAGTTTGGAGAAAGGACAAATCGTTTCCTTAATTTAAGGATGAAAGGCGGTTTTCGCTTTGCAGAAGCCCGTGAATTCGTTTTCAGGCTGCTTTTTGCGTTTGAGGCAGCCTGAAAGAAAGCGCGCGCCAAGGCTGAAAAGGCCGCAAGCATAGCATTTCAGGCTGCTTTTGGCTATCGGGCGGGCAGGGCGCGGCGGTGGGCAGCCTGAAAAAACGGGTGGGCTTTCCGCCCAAGCCTGCTATGGCAGAAGCAGCCTGAAAGGCTATTCATGCGGTTTTCAGGCTGCCTGTGCGGGGGGTGTTCGGCAGGCAGCCTGAAAACGGTGGGGCAACCGTTTTCCCTTTTCCGCTTGCGGGGGGCAGGGTGGGGGTATCAGCCGCTGCGGAAACTTTTCAGGGTAACGGCAGCGGCAAACGCAGTTCTGCGAACTGCCACCCCCACCCCGACCCTCCCCCGCGCTTGGGGCGCAGGGGAGGGGGCAGTAGGCGGCGGATTGGGCGGTGGTAGGCAGCCTGAAAGGCTGTGCCAACGCTTTTCAGGTTGCTTTTTACGTTTTCAGGCTGCCTGCCGGTGCTTGTTTGTCCAGCGCTCGGCCAGCGTGCGCACTTCACGGTCGGTTTCCAGCAGCATGGCGACGCTTTCGGCGGCGCGGGCGGGAATTTTGTCCAGGCAATACTCGACGGCGGCGGCGATGTCGGTAAAGCGGATGCGGCCGTCAAGGAAAGCGGCAACGGCGGTTTCGTTGGCGGCGTTGAGAATGCAGGGGGCGCTGCCGCCTTCGTGCATGGCGCGGTAGGCCAGGCGCAGGCAGGGGAAGCGCTCGAAATCGGGAACGCGGAAGGTGAGATCGGACAGGGTGGCGAAATCGAGCCGCGCGGCGCCGGATTCGATGCGCTCGGGCAGGCCGAGGCAGTAGGCGATGGGGGTGCGCATGTCGGGTCTGCCCAGTTGGGCGAGCACCGAGCCGTCGGCGTAGCGCACCATGCTGTGAATCACGCTTTGCGGGTGGATGACGGCTTCGAGTTTGTCGGGCGGGCAGCCGAACAGCCAGTGCGCTTCGATCAGCTCGAGCCCTTTGTTCATCATGGTGGCGCTGTCCACCGAGATTTTGCGCCCCATGTTCCAGTTGGGGTGTTTGACTGCTTGGGCGGGGGTGATGGCGGCGAACTGCTCGCGCGGGGTGTCGAGAAAGGGGCCGCCGGACGCGGTGAGAATAATGGATTCGATGCCGGCGTCTTTCAGGCTGCCTGAAAAACCGGCGGGCAGCACTTGGAAGATGGCGTTGTGTTCGCTGTCCACCGGCAGCACGCGGGCGCCGGCGGCGCGGGCGGTTTCCATAAACAGGCTGCCGGCCACCACCAGCGTTTCTTTGTTGGCCAGATAAACGGTTTTGCCGGCGGCGGCGGCGGCCAGGGTGGGCATCAGGCCAGCGGCGCCGACGATGGCGGCCATCACGCCGTCTGTTTCGGGGGCGGTGGCGACATCGGAGAGCGCCTGCCCGCCGTGCAGCACTTCGGTTTGGCAGCCTGAAAGGCGCAGCAGGCCGCGCAATTCTTCGGCGCGGGCGGCATCGGCGGTAACGGCGTAGCGGGGGCGGTGGGCGAGACATTGCGCGGCGAGCTTTTCGGTTTGGCTGTGGCCGGCAAGGGCGAAGATGCGGAAGCGGTCGGGATGGCGGGAGACGACGTCGAGCGTGCTGGTGCCGATGCTGCCGGTGCTGCCGAGTATGGTGAGGTTTTGGGTGTTCATCTATTGTTGTTCTTGCGGGTGGGGCGCGGCAGCCGGCGGCAGGGCTTTCAGGCTGCCTGAAAGTTCAGTAGCGGATAAATCTTTTCAGCGACTGGTTTTGGTGCTTGATGTCGGCAATCATCAGGTCGTAGCGGTGCATGCTCTGCAGCGAGCGCACAATCAGATAGACGCCGAAGGCAATCAGCGCGCCGTTGATCAGCGTTACCGCCGCCAGCAGCGGCCAGGCATCGGCGGGGCGGTACCATTTGGAGGTGGCGATTAGCACGCTGAAAATCGACAGCGGCAGCGCAAGGATGGCGATGCCGGTACGCATTACCGCCAGCGACGTGCGTTTTTCCGCCAGCAGCAGCTGGACTTGGTTGATGTTGAGGATGTCGGCTTGGGTTTCGTTCATACCACGGGCCTTCCCTGTTCAGGCTGCCTGAAAACCGCCTGCCGCGCGACGCTGCCGGTGCATGTTTTACCCGACAACAGGCGCGGGTGCTCAGCAGCGCCAGCCGTATTGCGGCTGCATCACGCAGCCGGTGCGGCCGGGTTTGACGGCGGGCGTCGCTTCGGGCGCGGGGGTGGCACGGTCGGCGGAAAGCACCAGGCCGATGCGCGCCGGCGGGTTGAGCGCGTATTTGGCGGCCAGCGCTTCACGGCCGCTGATGCGCACGGCATGGCCTTCGCTGACAAAATGGCGGGCGTACACTTTTTGCTGCGGCCACTGCGGGCGGGCGGCGGCAATCGATTTTTTCACGTCCGCTTTGAGCGCGGCGGCTTCGACCAGCTCGAAACTGTGGGTTTTCAGCAGCTCCTGCCGCTCTTTTTCGCTGACATCCTGCGGCACGATATAAACCGAATAGCTGCTCTCGTCGGCAGTTTTGCGGCCGGCGGCCAGCGACCATTCACTCAGCGTGGTTTTGGCCGAGAAGGGCGAGCGCACGAAGCGCTCCAGATTGGCGGTGCCGATGCCGGAAAATTCATAATCGCCTTTGGCGGTCAGCAGATAGAGTTTGTCGCCGGCAAACAGCGCGGCCTGCACCGGCTCGCTGCCGCGGTAAACGTCGTAAAGGCCGGAGCAGGCGCCGAGCACGAAAGCCAGCGTCAGCCCCAAAGCCAGGCGGGGAATACGCATAATCCTGTTCTCCTTTTGCCGGAGCGCATACGGTTCAAGCGTAAAGTTTTGTCCGCTTGGGCAGCGGCAGATGCGGCGTAAAAAGGCGGCAAAGCGGCGCCACATCAGGCTTGCGGTAGAATTCCGTATGCGCGGCAAGCTGTTAATTTCGGTTAAGGGTAACACAATATCCGTTGGCCGCACAATGGTTTGCGCCCGCATGCGGCATCCGGCACGGTATCAGCCAAACAGGTTTTGTACCGCGGCATACACCGCCAGCACCGCGATCAGGCTGTCGGTGCGGTCGTACACGCCGCCGTGACCCGGCAGCAGGCTGCTGCTGTCTTTGATGCCGGCGCTGCGTTTGAACCAGCTCTCCAGCAGGTCGCCTTCGATGCTGACCACAGTCAGCACCAGCGCCGCGAGCACGGTGGCCGGCCACGACAGGTTCTCAAACAGCCAGCCGTTGCCGCGCAGCCAGCAGGCGTAAACCAGCACCGCCGCCGCGCCGCCGAGTGCGCCTTCCCAGCTTTTGCCCGGGCTGATGGCGGGCGCCAGCTTGCGTTTGCCGCAGGCGCGGCCGACAAAATAAGCCGCCACGTCGGCCAGCCACACCAGCGCCATCAGTGCCAGCAGTTTGGGGGCGGCAGCGGTATCGGGGCGCAAATCGAGCAGCGCAAACCAAAACGGCAGCAGCAGCCCCCAGCCCAAGAGCATGGCGTTGCCCTGTTGCGGCAGCGGCCATTTGCGGCGCAGCCACAGCGGCGCGCCAGCCAGCCAGCCCAACAGCACCAAAAACCAGATCAAGGGCGGCAGCTGCCAGCCGCCCAGATAGGCGGTGAGCATAAAAAACGCACTGGCGGCCAGATAGCGGTTGGACTGCTTTTCGCTCAGGCGGCACATGCGGCCGTATTCCCACAGCGCGAGCAGCGCAATCAGCGCGGCAAACGCCGCCCACAGCGCGGCGGGCGCGTAAAACAGCATGCCCAGCATCAGCGGCAGCAGCACCAGGGCGGTCAGGATTCTTTGTTTGAGCATATTCGGCTTTCGGTTTGGTTTGGGACGGGTTTTCAGGCTGCTTTTGCCGGTTCAGGCAGCCTGAAAAACGGCTTCAGACGTTCTCGACCACAACCAGGCGCGGGTCGTCGGCCAGCTTGGTGAGCACGGCTTCGACGCGCTCCTGCCAGATTTCGCCGAAGCGTTTGAGCTGGGCGTCGTCGGCGCGGCCGCTGACCGCCAGCGGCATCAGCGTCTGCATCTCAGCCGGCCACGGCGCAATCGACGGATTGTAGGACACGGCAACCGCAGCACCGGTATCGCGCCGGCGCAGCAGCATTTCGCCGCGCTCATCGCCGCTGCCGAAAGCGAGTAGGTCGCGGCGGCCGAACAGGCGCATCGGGCCGACGCCGGCAAAACCGGTTTCCGGCGCGGCGCCGGTGAGCAGCATGGCAACATTGGCGATCACGCCGGTGGTGCCTTCGTCGCGGCCGTCGCGCATCAACACTTCGATGCCGCCGCGCTCGGGGATGTCGCTGCCGTAGAGCGCCGAGAGCCCTTTCACCACCATCAGATAGGCGCCTGCAACGGTGGGGCAGGAATGGCCGGCAAGTTTAACCGCGTCCTGATAGCGGTAGGCCATCACGCCGTCGGGCGTGGCGCCGAGAAACTGCGCCAGCGGGTCGCGCATCAAGAGCTGCGGGGCGCGGTCGAAAAATTCGGGAAAGCGGTCGGCTTGGGTCATGGCGGACTCCTTATCAAGTGGACGGTTGGCAGGCAGCCTGAAAAGTATTTTTTCAGCAAAACGGGCTTTCAGGCTGCCGCAAACGGCTAAGTTGCGCTTGGTTGCAGGATTGGTGCGCCCCGCGCACCATATGGTTTTCGCATTCAGGCTGCCTGAAAGGCGGAAAACCGTTTTTGCTACACCGTTTTTCAGGCTGCTTTTTCAGGCTGCTTGTGCCGTTGCGGCAGCCTGAAACTCACGGGCGCTGCTGCTCGGGCGGCAGTTGCTCGGACGTGCGGCCGTAGCGGCGTTCGCGCTGCTGGAAAGACTCGAGCGCGCGGTGCATTTCGCGCTGGTCGAAGTCCGGCCACAGGGTATCGGTGAAATAAAATTCGGCGTAGGCCATCTGCCAGAGCATAAAGTTGCTGATGCGGGTTTCGCCGCCGGTGCGGATAAACAAATCCGGCTCGGGGGCTTCGGCGAGCATCAGTTTGGCGGCCAGATCGCTTTCGCTGATTTCGCTTTTGCCTTCCTTAATCAGCGCGTTGGCAGCCTGAAGGATGTCCCAGCGGCCGCCGTAGTCGGCAGCGATGGTGAGTGTGAGACCGGTGTTGGCGGCGGTGAGCGCTTCGGCATCGCGGATGCCGGCCTGGATTTCGGCGGGGAAGCGGCTGCGGTCGCCGATCACTTTCAGCCGCAGGCCGTTTTTGTGCATTTTGGCGACTTTTTTCTGCAGCGCCGCCAGAAACAGCCCCATCAGAAACGACACTTCGTCGGCCGGCCGGCGCCAGTTTTCGGTGGAAAAGGCGAAAACGGTCAGATAGGGGATGCCCGCTTCGGCGCAGGTGCGGCACAAATCTTCCAGCGCGTCCAGGCCTTTTTTGTGCCCCATCACGCGCGGCAGAAAGCGCTTTTTCGCCCAGCGGCCGTTGCCGTCCATAATCACGGCAACGTGGCGCGGAACCCGTGTGTAGGCGGGAATGGTTTGGGTGCTGCTGTTCATGGTTTTCCTTGCGGTGCGGCGGCAGGCAGCCTGAAAACAAAAAAACGGCGCGGCGGGCAGGCTGCCGGCCGCGGCGCGTTTGTCAGATGGCCATCAGGTCTTCTTCTTTGGTGGCGAGCATTTTGTCGGCTTCGGCGATGTATTTGTCGGTGAGTTTTTGCACCGACTCTTCGCCGCGGCGGGCGTCGTCTTCGGGGATTTCTTTGTCTTTGAGCAGTTTTTTGATGTGGTCGTTGGCATCGCGGCGGATGTTGCGGATGGCAACGCGGCCTTCTTCCACTTCGCCGCGCACCACTTTGATCAGGTCTTTACGGCGCTCTTCGGTGAGCATCGGCATCGGCACGCGGATCACGTCGCCCATTGCGGCGGGGTTCAAGCCCAGATTGGAATCGCGGATGGCTTTTTCTACCGCGGCGGCCATATTGCTTTCATACACTTTAACGCCGATGGTGCGCGCATCGAGCAGGGTAACGTTGGCCACCTGGCTAACCGGCACCGGGCTGCCGTAGTATTCCACTTCCACTTGGTCCAAGAGGCCGGTGTGGGCGCGGCCGGTGCGGACTTTGGCCAGGTTTTCCTGCAGCACTTCCAGCGAGCGCTGCATTTTCGCTTCGGCGGAGGACTGGATTTCTTTAATCATGGTTTTTCCTTTTCAAACAGTCTTCAGGCAGCCTGAAACAGGGCTGCCTGAACGATAAGAGATAAACGGGCGGATACTACCGCGCTTTGGCCGCAGCGGCAAGGGCGCAGGCAGCCTGAAACGGCTTTCAGGCTGCCTGCGCCCTTGTCGTTTAACCGTCCTGCGGCGCATCGGCTACCGCCTGGTTTTCCGGATCGAGCGCGGCGGTGGCCAGCCGCAGCCACTGCCAGGCGAGCCGGTGGCGGTCGCTGAAGGCATCGAAAAGCGCGTCTTCGCTGAGTACGCCGTACTCGCCTTCGGTGGTTTGCGACAGCGGCAGCCCGCCCGCCGCCGCATCGCGCAAGGGCAGATAGTCGCGGGCGTAAAAGGCATCGAGCTCAGTCATTACGGCTTCCGCCTGCTGCCATTCGCGTTGCGCGGCTTCCAAGCGGGGCAGCAGCTCCAGCCAGCGGCGGTAGAGCGCTTGAGCGTGATCGAGGGTTTGTTGGGCGGTATCGGCGTTCATGGTTTTCCTTTCAGGTTGCCTTTGGGTTTTCAGGCTGCTTCGGATAATCGGGCAGGCTGCCTGAAAACGGATTGTCCGCTTTTCAGGCTGCCGCTTCCAGCGTAATGCGCCGTTCAAACAGCGCCTGCACGTCGCGCTGGTGGCTGATGCCGATAACGAGAGTATCGGGCAGCTCGCGTTTGAGCGTCTGCATCAGTTCGAGCGCGGCAGCGCTGTCGAGCTGGTTGGTGGCTTCGTCGAGAAACAGGATTTGCGGACGGAAAACCAGGGCGCGGGCGAGGCTGAGGCGCTGCTGTTCGCCGCCGGAAAGGTGGCTGTGCCATTCCTGTTTTTCGTCGAGCCGGTGTTTCAGGCTGCCCAGACCCACCTGCTCCAAAGCAGCCTGAATAAGGGCATCGTCAGCACGGGCGGCGTGCGGGTAGCAGACGGCGGCGCGCAGGCTGTCGTAGGGCAGGTAGGGGCGTTGCGGCAGAAACAGGCAGCTGCCGTCGATTCGGTAGTGCCCGCCGTGATACGGCCACAATCCGGCCAACACGCGCAACAGGGTGGATTTGCCGATGCCGCTTTTCCCTTCAAATAGCAGCCATTCGGGCGCGCGGGCACTCAGGCTTACGGGGCGCAGCATCGCCCGCCCCTGCGGGGTGTGGACGGCGGTGGCATCCAGCTGCAAAAAGCCGGCCGCATCATCCGCATTGTCGGGCGGGCAAAGCGGACTTTCAGGCTGCCCGGTGTGCCGTTCGGCATCGTCCAAAGCAGCCTGAAAGCCGCCCAAACGCTCGATTACCGCCGCCCATTCGACCAGACGGCGGTAGGCATCGGTAAACCAGCCGAAGCTGTCTTGGATGCGGGCAAACGAGGTGCGCGTCTGCATCATGTCGCCGAAAGTGAGCGTTTTGGCCAAATACATCGGCAGCGTGGCGATGATGGGGATGAAAATGCTGATACGCACATAGCCCGCCCAAAAGGTGCCGTAACGGAATTCGCAGTTGGTCAGGCGGAACCAGTTGTCGCGGATGCGCTTGAAACGCTGTTTCAGACGGCCTTGCTCGGCCTCCGCGCCGTGGTAAAACGCCACCTGCTCGGCATGGTCGCGCACGCGCAGCAGGGCGGCGCGGTAGTCGGCTTCGCGGTGCTGGCGCTCGATATTGAGGTCTTTGAGCTTGCGGCCGACAAAATGCGCGGCCAGCGTGCTGAGCGCGGAATAGGCCAGCGCCACCCACACCAGATAGCCGTGTACGGTAAAGCTGCGGCCGCCAATCTCGAAGGTCTGCACGCCCGACAAGCCCCACAACACGCCGACAAACGCGCTGAATTTGGCGATATTGTTGATAAACGACAGCAGCAGGCTGATGCTTTGCGCCGCCAGAAGCGACACGTCTTCGGCGATGCGCTGGTCGGGGTTGTCCGGCTCGCCGCCAAGCTGCAGGCGGTAATGCTTGTGGCCGCCGAGCCATTCGCGCTCAAACTGCGCCGTCAGGTGCGTGCGCCAGCGGAACACCAGCCGCTTCTGCAGCCAGTCGCCGCAGACGATACAGGCGATAATCATCGCCATATAGCCCAGATATTCAACGATTAAGGCAGGCATCGCCTTGCCGTCAAACGCTGCCAGCGCATCGTAAAAACGCTTGTCCCACGCCGCAATCCACACGCTGACGGTGGTGGAAAACAGGGTAAAGCCGACGATTACGGCCAGCAGCAGCCATTCGCGCCAGCGCGCTGCACCCACCCAAAATGGGCGGGTAAGGCGGAGAAATTGCCGGATGAGTTTCATGGCAGGAAAAAGACCGGAATACCGTTTGCCGCCCGCGCCAAAGCAGCCTGAAAACCGTGATTACCGTTTTCAGGCTGCTTTCTGCCTTTCAGGCTGCCTACATTGTCCATTTGAAATTAAGGGTGAGATTGCGCGGTTCGCCGTAAAACCAGCCCCAGCCTTTGGTGCGGGCTTCGTAATTTTCGTAGTAGCGCTTGTTGGTGAGGTTGTTGATATTGAGGGCGAGCTTCATGTGTTTGTTCGGCTCATACTGAACTCCGGCATCCCACACCGTATAGCCGCCGAGTGGCTGCTGCACGTCCCAGCTGCGGTGTTTGCTCTGGCTGCTGAAACCGCCTTTAACCGTCCATTTGGCAGCCGCACCGGGCAGGCGGTAAGCGGTGTGCAGGCGGAACATATGTTTGGGTGTGTGCTGGCTGAAGTCTGCACCTTCAACAAAAAGCTGCTGCCGGCCGGCGGTTTTGGTGTATTTGCGGATATTGTAGGTATAGCCGGCAAAAAGGTGCCAGTTGGGGGTGAGATTGCCGGCAATTTCGGCGTCTATGCCCCGGCTTTGCATGCGCACGGGTTCGTAAATCCAGCTTCTGGTGTCCGGGTGCTGGATACGGGTGTTGATGGGTTCGTTGTGTTTTTCGGTTTGAAAAGCGGCGACGGAAGCGTTCAGGCGGCCTTCGCGCCATGCGCCTTTCCAGCCGATTTCGTAGCTGTTGCCCAATACGGGTTTGAGCTCTTTGTTGTCGGCGTCGCGGGCGGAGGTGTGTTTGAAAATACTGGTATAGCTGGCGTAAAGGGTGTGGTGCGGGTTGAGATCGAAGGTAAGGGCGGCATAGGGAATAAAACGGGCTTTGCGGTAGTGGTTCTGGTTGCGTATGGCAAAGTCGGGCTGGCCGTTTCTGGTGTCGCGGTACCAGATAAAGTCGTTTTTCCAGTGGTGGTAGCCTGTGCCGGCGATAAGATGCAGGCGGCCGAAGTTGAAGCGGTTGGCAAGGGTGGCGGTGTGGGTGGTGTAGCGGCTGTTGCGGTAGTCGCGGTAATCAAAAATGCTCCAGTCGGGGCGGGGGATTTCGTGTCCCGTCCAGCTGTGCAGGTTGAACGAACGTCCGGCGGTGGGCTGCTCGCGCATTTCGATATCGAATTTTTCGTGCGAGTAGGTATAGGCGGCGTACAGCTCGTGTCGTTGGTTGAAGAGCGCGTATTTGCCGTCGAGTTCGAGCCGTGCCGACCATTGGCGGGTGCTGCGCTTGTGGCGGGAAAAGGAATCAAGCGGCAGGGTGCCGTCATCTGAGCCGACATTGGCACGCGCACCGGAAAGTTGGGCTTGCTCGCTTAAGGATTTGTTGAGTTTGTAGTCGGCGGTGGCGGTCAGCTTCCAATCGTCGTTGAAACGGTGCTCCCATTCGGTAAAGGTGTGCAGCTTGCGGTAGCGGCCTTTGTCCCAAGCCGATCCCCAAAAGGTGTCGCGCGGCAGGCGCAGATCGTTGCCATTATTGTCGGAAGGCAGGCCGAAACCGGCGGGAGTGTCGGTTTGGTAGTGGTATGTGATGCCGGCGGTGAGTTTGTCATTGTCGCCGAAAGATTTGTCGGCAGTGGCGAACAGCAGGACATTGCTGCCTTTGTCGTGGGTGCGGAAGCCGCGGTCGCGTTCCAATACGCCGACTATGCGCCCGCGGATGCCGTGTTCTGTGCTCAATACGCCGGACACGTCGGCGCTGCCGCGCACCTTGCCCCAACGGTTGGCTTGTGCTTCAAATTCGGCCAAAGGCTGGGAAGTCGGTCGCTTTAAAACGGCATTAACCGATCCGCCCGGCTCGCTGCCCGCCTGTTTCAGGCCGCTGCCGCCGCGTAGGACTTCTACGCGCTCGTAAAGAGCCGTATCGGTGAGTTGTTTGCCGGTGTGAAGGTTGTTGCCGCTAAGGCTGGAGATGGTGGAGTCAAGACCGTTGGTAGTGATGGAATTGATATTGAAACCGCGTGATTGGAATTGGGTGTAGTTGCCGCGGCGGACAATGTTCATGCCGGTAGTCGTCTTTAGTGCGTCTTCCAGCGTGGTCGCGCCCAAATCGTCCATCTGCTTGCGGGTAATCACGCTCACCGATTGCGGCGTGTCTTTGGGCGCGAGCTTAAGGCCGGTGGCGGTGGACATTTCGGAGACGGTGTAGGCGTCTTTGAGCTTTTTTTTTGCCGGAAACGTGGACGGTTTGCAGTTCGCCGTCTTGGTTGTGGACGGTATCGGCGGGGGAATCGGCTGCGGCATGGACGGCAAGCAGCGCCAGCGTTAGCGCGGAGAGTTTGGACGGGTTCACGGGGTGGCTCCTGGGGTAGTTGAAAGGCCGCCGTTTGGCGGTTACTGCAGAAACTTACCTGCGCCCGTCTGCTTTCAGGCAGCCTGAAAACAGACGGGCGCGAATCCCGATGTTGTGTTGGTTTTGTGTTTGAATTTTCAGGCTGCCGCCGGGAGACGGCGGCAGCGGCATTGCGAATTTATATCAAATGTGTTTGAAATCAATGTTTGTAGAATGCTAACACGAAAAAACCGTGTGGCCGGATTTTTTACGCCGTGGCGCACCATTCGCTACTGCCGTGCCGCTGTGCCAGCGCGTTGGCTTGGGCGAGCAGACTGTCGCACAGGACGTCTTCGGTTTTGCCGTCGGCCACTTTTTCGCGGGCGATCAGCAGGGTGCGCGGGAAATAGGCGCGCACTTGCTCATAGTCGTGCAGCACGGCAATCACGGCGCGGCCGTTTTGGTTTTCCTGGCGCAGCACTTCGAGCAGGGCATAGGTGGTTTTGGCATCGACGGCGTTAAACGGTTCGTCCAGCAGCAAAAAGCGGGCGTTTTGCACCAGCATGCGGGCAAACAGCACGCGCTGGAACTGGCCGTTGGAAAGCTCGCTGATGCCGCGCTCGGCAAATTCGGCCATTTCCACGCGTTCTAAGGCAGCCTGAGCGCGGCGGCGCTGCTCGGTGCTGACGCGGCCGAAAAAGCCGATTTCGTACCACAGCCCCATTGCCGCCAGCTCGAATACGGTCATCGGCTGGCTGCGGTCGATGTCGGACTGCTGGGGCAGGTAGGCGATGTCGCGCCGCGCCAGATTGCGGTGGCGCACGCTGCCGGTGTTGCAGCGGATCAGCCCCATCACGGCTTTAAGCAGGGTGGACTTGCCGGCGCCGTTGGGGCCGAACACGGCGCACATGGTGCCGGCGGCAAATTCGGCGCTCAGGTGGTGGACGGCAGGGCAGCCGCCGCGGTAGCTGACGGTCAGGTTGTCGATTTCAATCGCGCATTCCGGCCGCGTGTGCAGTTTCAGGCTGCTCATGCGGCGGCCGCCCACAGGTAAACGCCGTACAGCAGGGCGAGCACGGCGGCCGCCAGCAGCAGGCGTTGGCCGAGTCCGGCCAGCAGAAGGGAATATTTGTTCATAAGATGCGTGCGGAAAAAAACGGCAGCGGTTTTCAGGCTGCCTGAAACGTGGCGGCAGCCTGAAAACCGCTGCCGTGAAAAAAGCGCGGCGATATTACTGTATAACAGCCGTTCAGGCAAGATACGCGCTGTATCGGATTGGCGCCGATTCCACTATAATCCGCGCCATTTTTCCCCATTTGAACCAACTCCAAAAGGCAGCCTGAAACCATGCAAGAGCACTACCAGCCATCCGTCAGCGAACCCGTCGCGCAGCAGGCGTGGGCAGAGCAGGGCGTGTTTAACGCCAAAGAAGACGCGTCCAAACCCAAATTCTACTGTCTGTCGATGTTTCCCTACCCCAGCGGCAAGCTGCATATGGGGCATGTGCGCAACTACACCATCGGCGATGTGCTGTCGCGCTTCAAACGCTTAAACGGCTTCAACGTGATGCAGCCGATGGGCTGGGACGCCTTCGGCATGCCCGCCGAAAACGCCGCGCTGAAAAACGGCACCGCGCCGGCCAAATGGACTTACGAAAACATCGCCTATATGCGCGGCCAGCTCAAAAGCCTGGGTTTCGGCATCGACTGGCAGCGCGAGCTGGCCACCTGCACGCCCGAGTATTACCGCTGGGAGCAGCTCTTGTTTACCAAGCTGTTTGAAAAAGGCGTGATTTACAAAAAACTCGGCACGGTAAACTGGGATCCGGTCGATCAGACCGTGCTGGCCAACGAGCAGGTAATCGACGGGCGCGGCTGGCGCTCCGGCGCGGTGGTGGAAAAGCGCGAAATTCCGATGTACTACTTCAAAATCACCGACTACGCCGAAGCGCTGCTCGACGATTTGGAAGGCTTGGACTGGCCGGAGCAGGTCAAAACCATGCAGCGCAACTGGATCGGCAAATCGCGCGGCATGACCGTGCGTTTCGCCGTGGCCGAAGACAGCCGCCAAGGGCTGCCTGAAAGCCATGCCGACTATATCCAAGTCTATACCACCCGCCCCGACACCCTGATGGGCGCCACCTATCTGGCCGTCGCCGCCGAGCATCCGCTGGCTGCCGCTGCCGCGCAAAGCCATCCCGAACTGCAGGCCTTTATCGCCGAGTGCAAAGCCGGCAGCGTGGCCGAAGCCGATATGGCGACCATGGAGAAAAAAGGCCTGCCCACTGGCCGCTTTGTTGTCAATCCCCTAAACGGCGAGCGCTTGGAAGTGTGGGTGGCAAACTATGTATTGTGGGGCTACGGCGACGGCGCGGTGATGGCCGTGCCCGCCCACGACGAGCGCGATTTCGAGTTCGCCAACAAATTCGGCCTGCCCGTCAAGCAGGTAATCGAACTGGACGAACCGCAGCCCTACGACCCGAAAAACTGGCACGAATGGTACGGCGCCAAAGAAGGCACCCGCCTGATCAACAGCGGCGAATTCGACGGCCTGGACTTTCAGGCTGCCTTCAACGCCATCGGCGCCAAACTGAACGCACTCGGCGCCGGCGAAGCCAAAACCCAATACCGCCTGCGCGACTGGGGCATTTCCCGCCAGCGCTACTGGGGCTGCCCGATTCCGATTATCCACTGCGACGCCTGCGGCGACGTCCCTGTACCCGCCGAGCAGCTGCCCGTCGTCCTGCCCGAGGACGTTATCCCCGACGGCAGCGGCTCGCCGCTGACTAAAATGCCCGAGTTCTACGAAACCGCCTGCCCCAAATGCGGCGGCCATGCCAAGCGCGAAACCGATACCATGGACACCTTTATGGAATCGAGCTGGTACCAGTTCCGCTATATGTCGCCGCAAGACGATAGCCAGATGGTCGAACCCGCCGCCGCCGCCTACTGGCAGGCGGCCGACCAATACATCGGCGGCATCGAACACGCCATCCTGCACCTGCTGTACGCCCGCTTCTTCACCAAACTGATGCACGGCGAAGGCATCGTTCCCGTGCGCGAACCCTTCAACCGCCTGCTCACCCAGGGCATGGTGCTGGCGCAAACCTTCTACCGCGTCCGCGAAGACGGCGGCAAAGACTGGTTCAACCCCGCCGACGTCGATCTCACTTTCGACGACAAAGGCCGCCCCGCCGCTGCCGTATTGCGCGCCGACGGGCAGCCGGTGGAAATCGGCGGCATGGAAAAAATGTCCAAATCCAAAAACAACGGCGTCGATCCCCAAGCCATTATCGACACCTACGGCGCCGACACCGCCCGCCTGTTTATGATGTTCGCCGCCCCGCCCGAACAGTCGCTCGAATGGAACGACGCCGCCGTGGAAGGCGCCCACCGCTTCCTGCGCCGCCTGTGGCGTACCGTGTACGAGTTCCAAAAAGACGGCGCCGCTTCCGCCTTTTCCGGCAATCACAACGAACTTTCAGGCAGCCTGAAAGATTTGCGCTTCAAACTGCACAATACCATCGCCAAAGTCTCCGACGACTACGGCCGCCGCCAGCAGTTCAACACCGCCGTTGCCGCCGTAATGGAACTCTTGAACCAGTTTGACAAAACCGACTTCGCCGGCGAATACGGCCGCGCCGTCGCCCAAGAAACGCTCGAAGCCGTGCTGCTGCTGTTGTGGCCGATTGTGCCGCACATCAGCGAAAACCTGTGGGCGGCGCTGCGAGAAGACAGCCCCCTGTGGCAGCAGCGCTGGCCGCAGAGCGACCCGGCCGCGCTGGTGCAGACCGAAATCGAAATGATGGTGCAGGTAAACGGCAAACTGCGCGACAAAATCACCGTCGCCGCCGACGCGCCCAAAGACGCCGTCGAAGCCGCCGCCCTTGCTACCGCCGGCGCCCAAAAATTTATGGAAGGCAAAGCGCCGAAGAAAATCATCGTCGTGCCCAAGCGGCTGGTGAATATCGTTGTTTAAACCAAAGGCAGCCTGAAAAATGCTTTCAGGCAGCTTTGGACTTGATAGCCGGATAACGGCAAAGGCAGCCTGAAAGCGCCGATACAGTTTTCAGGCTGCTTTTGTATTTGCATTTTGCTTATGCGCCCCAAGCAGCCTGAAAACTAGCAGGGCAGGGCGGTGTAAGGTTTTCAGGCTGCCTGCGTCTAAACAGGCAGCCTGAAAACGAAACCCCGTGCGCTTCCCCCATTCGGACGATTGCCGCGCCCGATAGTAAAGCGCTTATAATGCGGGGCATTTTTCCAACCGCTGCCGCCGTTTGGCAGCCTGAAAATACGGAACAACCACCATGAAAAAACTGATTTTTGCGCTTGCGGCCTGTTTGAGCCTGAGCAATCTGGCGCAGGCCGCCGTCAATCCCGAAGACCTGCTCCCGCCCGAAGAAGCCTTCGTGCCTTCGGTAACCGCCGACGACAAAGGCATCAAGGTCGATTTCAAAGTGGCCGACGGCTACTATATGTATCAGAGCAAAATCGTTGCCGAAGCCGAGCCGCAGGGCTTGTTTGCCGCGCCGAAGTTCAGCAGCGGCAAAGAAAAGAACGATGAATTTTTCGGCCGCCAAACCGTGTACTACCACAATGCCCAAGTGGGTTGGGACTACGCCAAAGCCGCCCCCGCGAGCTATCGTTTGGTGCTGAAATACCAGGGCTGCGCCGATGCCGGCGTGTGCTATCCGCCGGTGGAAACCGCGTTTGACATTGCCGGAAGCGGCCGTTATCAGGTGCAGGCAGCTGCAGACGACGCAGCGGCAGCTTTCGTAAAAAAGCCCCAAGGCGCGGCGGTGTCGGCACAGCCTGCAACCCCTTCCGCCGCGCCTGCTGATGCCGCCGATGCCAACAGCCGCTTCAAGCTCTCCCGCGCCACGCTGGCAACCAATCTGCTGTTTTTCTTTTTGGCCGGACTCGGCCTGAGCTTCACCGCCTGCATGTATCCGCTGCTGCCGATTGTGTCGAGCATTGTGGTCGGCGATAAACACAGCGGCAAAGGCCGTGCGTTTGCGCTGTCGTTTATCTATGTGCAGGGCTTGGCGCTCACTTATACCGCCGTCGGCGTGGTGGCGGGGCTGACCGGCTCGCTGCTCACCGTCTGGCTGCAGCAGCCTGCGGTGGTGCTGGCGGCGGCCGGGCTGATGGTGGTGCTGGCGCTGTCGATGTTCGGGCTGTTCAATATCCAGTTGCCCGCCGCGCTGCAGGGTTATTTTCAAAACCAGAGCAGCAAACTGTCCGGCGGCAAAGCGGCGTCGGTGTTTGTGATGGGCATGCTTTCCGCGCTGATTGTCGGCCCCTGCGTTGCCCCGCCGCTGGCGTTTGCCGTCGGCTATATCGGCCAGACCGGCGACGGCGTACTCGGCGGCATGGCGCTTTACGCGCTGGCGCTGGGCACCGGCGTGCCGCTGATACTGATCGGCACTTTCGGCGGCCACATCCTGCCCAAAGCCGGCGCGTGGATGGACGGCATCAAATACGCCTTTGGCGTGATTCTGCTGGCGGTTGCCGTTTACTTGGCCGCGCCCTATCTGCCCTACGCACTCACTGTGTCGCTCTATGCCTTGCTGCTGCTGGTTCCCGCCATGCTGATGCTGGCGAAACTGCGCAAGTTTTCAGGCAGCCTGAAAACCGTATCCGCCGCACTCGGCGCGGTTTTGCTGGCCGGCGGACTGTGGTTCGGCATCGCCAGCCTGCGCGGCCAAACCACCGCGCTGCACAGTTTCCTTACCCTGCATCCGCCGCAGGCTGAAAACAGCGCCCACGGCCGCAAATTCCAAAGCGTTGCCGAGCTGAAGCAGGCCGTTCAGGCTGCCTTTGCCGAAAACCCGAACCAGCCCGTGCTGCTCGACTTTTACGCCGACTGGTGCGTATCGTGCAAAGAGATGGAACACAAAACCTTTAGCGACAGCCGCGTTCAGGCTGCCGTGCCCCTGAGCCGGCTGGTACAGATAGACGTAACCGCCAACAGCCCCGAACATCAGGCGCTGTTGAAAGAATACGGCCTGATCGGCCCGCCCGGACTATTCGTGCTCAAAGCCGACGGCAGCCGCAGCAAAGCCCTGCTCGGCTACGCCGCACCGGAAGAGTTTATCGGCTGGTACCGCCAGCACAGCGAATAAAGCATCCGATTCACCAACTGTTTTCAGGCTGCCTGCAAAACCCGATACACGGTTTCAGGCAGCCTGAAAGCATTTTGGGGCAGGCGGATTGGCAGCGGGAAAATTGTTGGAAATAAGTGTGGTGCAAAAAAACAACACAGCAACAAAATTTGAATGGTGGCGTTTTGTGTTTGGTAAGTGGTTAAAAAATAGAATCTTATTGTGTGTATTCGGAGCGATTTGCGATATTTTCTCTGTGTGGCGTGTGGCGGCTTTGCTTCATTCTTTCCAAGATAAATTTGTTTTTTCGACCCGAAGCCGATATATTAGGCACTGCAAAAGTGCAGACCCGCCGCATCCGCGGTTCTAGGGTTGATACAGAATTAGGGCTGAAACGGTTTTTATGCCTTAAATCTCTTAAATTTTTTACAGCAACATAAGGAATACAGAAATGAAAAAAACTCTGTTAGCTTTGGCACTGGCCGGTTTGTCCACTGCTTCTATGGCTGAAGTAATTCTTTACGGTCAAATCAAAGGTGGTGTGGAAGTAACTAAAGTACGCCATCAAAAAGGTACTGAAACCCAAATCGTTGACTACGGTTCTCGTATCGGTTTCAAAGGTCAAGAACAGCTGAACGGCGATCTGAAAGCCATCTGGCAGTTGGAGCAGCGCGTTGACATCGGCGGTGGTAAAAAATCCAAAGTAGTTGGCGTTGATGCAAACAATAATCCAATTATTGTTACCGAAGGTCGTGGTTTCGGTACTCGTGACTCTTTCATCGGCTTGGAAGGCGGTTTCGGTAAAGTACGCGTAGGTCACCTGTCTACTCCGGTTAAAGAAGTAAACGACAAGCTGGATATTTGGGAATACGCTGATAACCGCGCCGGTTTGGCTGAGTTCGTTCGCGATAACGATGCTGTAGGTCGTCGCACTGCGATTTCTTACCAAACTCCCGATTTCTCTGGCTTCAAAGCAAACGTATACGTTTCTCCTAGCGACAACAACAAATTAAATGATGGTTATAGCGACCACGCTGTTTATGGTTTGGGTGCCGGTTATAACGCTAACAACATCTTTGCTGATGTGGCTGGTGTATATGTTAAAAACGGTGCAAATAACGACGACGTTAAAGCCAATGGTAAACTGAGACATGGTTACCAAGCCGTAGTCCAAGGTGGTTACGACAACGGTAAACTGATGGCTGGTGTAGCTTACCAACGCAGCCAAAACGTTGATGAAGATTCAGCTAAACGTAACGAAGTTGCCGCTTCTGTTGCTTACACCTTTGATGATGCTTTGACTCTGAAAGGTTCAGCAGCTTACGGCTTTGGTGTTAAAGATGTAGCTGGTACCAAAGCTTGGGAAAATGGCAAATACTTCCAAGGTATCGTTGGTGCTGACTACGCTCTGTCTAAACGTACTGTTGTAAACGGTCAAGTTGGTTACCTGCAAAAAGGTAAAAAAGACTACGCCAAACAAAACCTGACCAGCGGTGGTACTCTGAGCGTTGGTATGAAACACAAATTCTAATCTGATTTCAGTTTAGAACGCGTGTCGTAAGACCGGAAAGCCTGCAATAGCAATATTGCAGGCTTTCGTTTTTTTTTTGTCTTTCCAGCAGCCAAGCAGCCTGAAAGGCTTGTTTCGATATTGTTTATCAATTACATTCTGTAAATCGGATTATCGATGAATTGGAGCGGTTTATGGGTATGGATGAAAACGAACGCTATGCTTGGGTGCAGTTGGCGTTAACGCCCTATATCGGCGCGGAAAGTTTTTTGCGGCTGTATCAGCATTACGGCAGCGCGCAAGCGGCATTGCGGGCGCCGGCATCGGAAGTGCGGCGTTTGGCGGTTCACGGCAATCAGGCCGCAACTGCATGGACAGATAAAGACCAAGCCCGTATGGCGGCGGATGAAGCGCTGGAGTGGGAGCGACAAGCGGGCTGCCGTTTGCTGCTGCTGTGCGATGACGATTATCCGATGATGCTGAACGAAGGTTTGACTGCTCCGCCATTGCTGTTTTTACGCGGCAACAGCGAATTGCTGCAACGGCCGGCGGTAGCGATTGTCGGTAGCCGCCATGCCACGCCGCAGGCCATGCGTATTGCCTGTGATTTTGGCCGGGACTTGAGCGGGCGCGGTATTACCGTAGTTTCCGGTATGGCGGCGGGAATTGATACCGCCGCGCACACCGGTGCGCTGCAGGAGCAGGGCGGTACGATTGCGGTGTGGGGCACCGGTATTGACCGTGTTTATCCGCAGTCAAACAAAGCGCTGGCGCACAAAATTGCCGAATCGGGGCTGATTGTTTCCGAATTTCCACTCGGTACACGGCCGCTGGCGGGCAATTTCCCGCGCCGCAACCGCCTAATCGCCGCGCAAAGCCATGCCGTGTTGGTGGTGGAGGCCGCGGTGGGCAGCGGCTCGCTGATTACCGCATCGCAGGCGGCGGAAATGGGGCGCGAAGTGATGGCGGTGCCCGGTTCGATTGATAATCCGCACAGCAAAGGCTGCCATCATCTGATTAAAAACGGCGCCAAGCTGGTGGAATGCAGCGACGACATTCTCAGCGAGTGTCCCGCGCTCGTCCCGCTTTCAGGCAGCCTGAAAACCAAAAAGGCAGACAACAAGCAGCCTGAAAAAGCTTCCGCTGCCAAGCGCCGCCCCCAATCTGCCATCCACCTTCCCGCAACCGCAGCAAAGCAGCCTGAAAACCCAGAAGCCGATATTCCGGAGCAGACGCCGCCCGTTGCCGTTTCGTCGGACGACGAACACCCGCTGCTGCGTGGGATGGGTTACGGCGCGGTGCATCCCGATGTGCTTGCCGAAAGCCTGTCGCTGCCCGCGGCCGACGTATATGCCTGCCTGGTTGAATGGGAGCTGGACGGCATCGTTGCCGCCATGCCCGGCGGGCGTTATCAGCGCATCCGCTAAACCGGATAATGCGTTTTCGCTTTTTTAGGCTGCCTGAAAGCAAAAAAGCAGCCTGAAAAACAGACAAATGCCCCAATATGCTTGCAAAGTGGCCGGTTCTTGTTAGAATCGGCCGCGGACGCAATCCCGCAACACCAATAACCAAGGAAACCTTTATGACGCAAAATCTTTCGCAATTTACCAACAGCCACACCTTATCGGATCCGGAGGTTACGCTGCAGAAAACCTACGGCCTGCTTTCCCTGTCGTTCATTCCCTGCGCCGCCGGCGCTTTGCTGGGCATGGCCTTCAACCCCTTTGCCATGCTCGGCGGCGGTTGGGCAAGCGTGATTGTGATGATGGCGTTTTTCTACGGCATGTGTTTTGCCATTGAGAAAAACCGTTACAACAAAACCGGCGTTACCCTGCTGATGGTGTTTACTTTCGGCATGGGGCTGATGCTCTCGCCCCTGCTGCAATACAGCGCCAATTTCAGCAATGGCGGCGGCTTGGTGGCAACCGCCGCGCTGATGACGGCCGGCATTTTCTTCAGCATGACCACGCTCGCCCGCCGTTTGAACTTCAATACCAACGCGCTCGGCCGTTCGCTATCGATGGGTGTGATTGTGCTGATGATTGGCGTGGTGGCCAATCTGTTTTTCAATATTCCCGCTTTATCGCTGGCCTTGGCTGCCGTTTTTGTGATTGTCAGCTCGCTGATTATCATGTGGCAAGTGCGTACTGTAATTGAAGGTGGCGAAACCAGCCACATCAGCGCTGCGCTTACCATCTTTATTTCCATCTACAACATCTTCAGCAGCCTGCTGCGCCTGCTGCTGGCCTTTGCGGGTAGCGACGATTAAACCCGGTTCCCGTGTTTCAGGCTGCCTGAAACGCGAAATGCAGCACCCAAATTTTCAGGCTGCCTTCGATGATTCGAAGGCAGCCTGAAAAGTTTTGGGCGTTTGGTGTTTGGCAGACCATTTAGGCTTCCAGTTTTTCCAGCCCACCCAAATACGGGCGCAGAGCGGCGGGGATGTTGATGCTGCCGTCGGCGTTTTGGTGGTTTTCCAGCACCGCCACCAAAGCGCGGCCGACGGCCAGACCCGAGCCGTTGAGCGTGTGCACCAGGCGATTTTTGCCGTTTTCGTCTTTAAAGCGCGCCTTCATGCGGCGGGCTTGGAAGTCTTCGCAGTTTGAGCAGCTGGAAATCTCGCGGTAGGTGTTTTGCGCGGGCACCCACACTTCCAAATCGTAGGTTTTGGCCGCGCCGAAGCCCATGTCGCCGGTGCACAGGGTAATCACGCGGTAGGGCAGTTCGAGCGCTTTGAGAATGTTTTCAGCGTGGCCGACCATCTCTTCCAGCGCGGCGTAAGACTGATCGGGGTGCACGATTTGCACCATTTCCACTTTGTCGAACTGGTGCTGGCGGATCAGGCCGCGCGTGTCTTTGCCGTGCGAGCCGGCTTCGCTGCGGAAACAGGGCGAGTGGGCGGTGAGTTTCAGCGGCAGGGCTTTTTCCGGTAGGATTTGGCCGGCTACGGTATTGGTCAGCGTTACTTCGGCGGTGGGAATCAGATACTGGGTGTGCTTGGTTTCATCGCCGCCACGGGTAACGTGAAACAGGTCTTCGCCGAATTTGGGCAGCTGGCCGGTGCCGAACAGCGCCGAATCGTTGACGATATAGGGCGTGTAGCATTCGGTGTAGCCGTGCTGCCGGGTGTGGGTGTCGAGCATAAACTGCGCCAGCGCGCGGTGCAGGCGGGCAATCGGACCTTTCATCAGGCTGAAGCGGGCGCCGGAGAGTGTGGCGGCGGTTTCAAAATCCAAGCCCAGTTTTTCACCCAAATCAACATGGTCGCGAACGGTAAAATCAAATTCGCGCGGCGTGCCGATGCGGCGCACTTCCACATTGTCGTTTTCGTCTTCGCCCACCGGCACGCTTTCGTGCGGCAGGTTGGGAACGGCGGCCAGCCACGCTTCTAATTCCTGCTGGATTTGCGCCAGCGCCGCTTCGTTGGCGATCAGGCTGTCTTTGATGCGGGCGACTTCAGCCATCGCCGCTTCGGCTTCGGCGTGCTTGCCTTGGCCTTTGAGGGCGCCGATTTGCTTGGAGGCGCTGTTGCGCTGCGCCTGCAGCTCTTCGGTGGCGGTTTGCAGCTGTTTGCGCTGCGCTTCCATGTTTTCAAAAGCGGTGCTGTCCAAAGCAAAGCCGCGCTGCGCCAGCTTGGCGGCAACGGCGGCGGGATCGGCGCGGAGCAGTTGGATGTCGAGCATATCGGTTCCCGTATGTAAAGAAATGGCAAAGGCGGTATTCTAATGGAAACGCCGCCGCCGTGCAGCTTTCGAGCGCTGCCGGAGTGTATTCAGGCAGCCTGAAAAGCAGGGTGTGGCGGAGAATCGTTTGTAAAAATAAAATCCTGTAAAAAAACGCCGGCGCGCGTCTTGACGCTCTTTCAGGCTGCCTGTATATTCCGCCCTTTCATGCGGGGCGTAGCGCAGCCTGGTTAGCGCATCTGCTTTGGGAGCAGAGGGTCGTGAGTTCGAATCCCACCGCCCCGACCACATGAATCAGCCCGCAAGCGAATGCGCCCGTAGCTCAACTGGATAGAGCACCGACCTTCTAAGTCGGGGGTTACAGGTTCGATTCCTGTCGGGCGCGCCAAAAAGTTTTATGGTGGCTGTAGCTCAGTTGGTAGAGCCCCGGATTGTGATTCCGGTTGTCGTGGGTTCGAGCCCCATCAGCCACCCCAAATAAAAACCGCACCTGCTTCAGGTGCGGTTTTGCTTTGCCCGACGTTTTCAGGCTGCTTTTCAGACAAAGGCAGCCTGAAAACTTATTTGTGTGAAAAACGGGTAATGCCGCGTTCGCAGACGAAATAATCGGTGCGGATGTCGTGTACTTCGGTGGGGAAGTCGTCGCAAAGCTGGCAGGCAAAGCCGATGCCGATTTTTTTCGGCTGCAGCCGCCCGCGCGTGGCACCGAGGCTGACGTCGTAATAACCGCCGCCCTGGCCGAGCCGGTAGCCGCGCGAGTTGATGCCGACCAGCGGCAGCAGCATGGCGTGCAGCCGTTCGGCACGGATTTTCCGACCGGCAAACTGCGGGATTTTCAGGCTGCTTTTGCCGCGCGGGTGCTCGGTTTTCGCCTTGCCGGCAGGGTAGGGGGTAAACCACAGCCGCAGCGAACGGCTGTCGATATAGGGCAGATAGATTTGCGCGCCGCGGCGGCGGGCGCTGCGGATAAAGTTGTCGAGCCGCATTTCGCTGCCCACCGGCCAATACACGGCGATGCGTTTGCCACGACGGATAAAGCGCTTGAGCAGGCGGTTGGCCTGTATTTCGGCGCGCTGTTTTTCGGCCGGCGACAGGGCGGCACGCCGGCGGCGCAGGGCTTGGCGCAGGGCTTTTTTGCCGTTCATGCGTTTCAGCCGCGGCCGGTGCTGCCGAAGCCGCCTTCGCCGCGCTCGCTGGCAGCAAAGTCGCTAACCACTTCAAAAGCAGCCTGAACCACGGGCACAATCACCATCTGCGCAATCCGCTCGAAAGGTTGGACGGTAAAGGCGCTTTGGCCGCGGTTCCATACCGAAACCATCAGTTCGCCCTGATAGTCGGAGTCGATCAGGCCGACGAGATTGCCGAGAACGATGCCGTGTTTGTGCCCCAAGCCGGAGCGCGGCAGAATCATCGCCGCCAGATTGGCATCGGCCAGATGGATGGCGATGCCGGTGGGGATCAGCTCGGTTTGGCCGGGTTGGAGAATGAGTTCGCGCTCGATGCAGGCGTGCAAATCCAGGCCGGCGGAGCCCTGGGTGGCGTAACGCGGCAGGCGCTCCTGCATTTGCGGGCGGACGATTTTGAGTTGGACGGTTTGTTTGGACATGGCGGGTTTCCGTTGGTTTTGGGCGCTTAACGGCGGCTGCCTTCGCGCCACATATAGTAGTCGCGCAGCGGCGGTACGGGCGGGTTGAGACAGTGCGGACAGATCAGGGTGGTTTCTTCGTCTTCATCTTCGTAGTCGATGTGCGAAGCGTTGGGGTCGAAGCGGCTTTGCTGCATCACCGCTTGCACCAGCGCCTGCTCTTGGACGACATCGAAGTCGAAACGTTCGAGAATTTCGTCAAGCAGCGCCTGCTCAGGTGGAGTGAAGCCGGCGGCATTGCGGCGAATCATGCCGGCGTAGTCGGGATTGCGGATTTTTTGGTCGAGTAACGGATACATGATGTTTTCAGGCTGCCTGAAAGCGCTGCGGCAGCCGGCAAAAAAAGCGCCATGATACCCGAATCTGCCGGCGGACGGCAGCGCGGCGAAGCATGCCGCTTCGCTGCGTTTTCAGGCTGCTTTGCCGGCCGGCGCAGTTGGGCGGTGCGGGGAATTCGAGTACAATGCCCGCCGTTTTGCCGCAAGGCTTGGTAACGAGAGGAATTGGGATGGACGGATCGGTTTGGCAGCAGAAATGGGTAATCGGCAACTGGAAAATGAACGGCCGGCTGCAGGACAATAATGCTTTGGTGCACAATTTGCGGACGCTGCCGGAAATGCCGCGCGTCTGCATCGGCATCGCGCCGCCTACGGTTTATCTGCTGCAGGCTTTCAATGCGGTGCAGATTGTTCTCGACAATCCCATCCGCACTTGCGCCCAAGACGTCAGCCGCTTTGCCGGCAAGGGCGCCTATACCGGTGAAGTGTCCGCCGAAATGCTTGCTGATGTGGGCGTGGACATCGTGCTGATCGGCCATTCCGAACGCAGCCTGTATTTCAATGAAAAAAACGATACCCAGCGCCACAAAATCGAAAACGTGCTGAAAGCCGGCATTACGCCGCTGCTGTGCGTGGGCGAAAGCTTGGAAGAGCGCGAAGACGGGCGCGAAAAAGAAGCTGTGGCTTACCAGTTGTCGGTATTGAAAGGGCTGCCGACCAAGAATTTTGTTGTCGCATACGAGCCGGTTTGGGCGATCGGCACCGGAAAAGTTGCCACAAAAGAGCAGATTGCCGATATGCACGAATTTATTTACCGCGAAGTCTTGTTATTGTGTGGTGAAGGTGTTAATATCCGCGTCCTTTACGGCGGCAGCGTTAATGAAAAGAACGCCGCCGAAATTTTTAGCGTGCCGCATGTCGATGGCGCACTTGTCGGAGGCGCATCGCTGAAATACGAATCTTTCAGCGCTATTATTCGCGCCGCACAAGAAGCTTGAAAACATTATGGTAGCGTTTAAGACCCTGATTTGGATTATTAATATTTTCTCCTCTTTGTCGATTATCGTGCTGGTTTTGATGCAGCAGGGCAAAGGGGCAGATGCCGGAGCCGGTTTAAGCGGTACCGGCAGCGCGCAGGGCGTATTCGGTTCGGGCGGTAACGCCACATTCCTAACCCGGATGACTGCCATCGCCGCCGCAGTATTCTTTGCTTCCGCACTCGCTTTGAGCTACATCCACTCCAATGCCGCCGGCACCACACTGGATTTCAGCAGCGTGAAGCAGAAAAAACAACCGGCCGCAGGCCATACCACTCCCAGCCAGCAGCAGCCGGCATCCGGAGTAAACAACTGAGTTAAAGTCTATTGCCGACATGGTGGAATTGGTAGACACGCTATCTTGAGGGGGTAGTGACCGTAGGTCGTATGAGTTCAAGTCTCATTGTCGGCACCACATTAGAAAAGCCTGCTAAATCAGCAGGCTTTTTCTTGCTTTTCATTTGCGACACATTGTGATAGACGGAAATAAAAAAGACCGCGGTTTGCGGTCTTTTTCTAATTTGGTGCCCGGGGTCGGACTCGAACCGACACGCCTTGCGGCGGGGGATTTTGAGTCCCCTGCGTCTACCAGTTTCGCCACCCGGGCGGCAGCAAAGCGGGCATTATAGTTTTTTTTCGGCGTTTGTCAAAAGAATGTGCGTGAAAACGGGATGGTTTCCGAATAAATATTTGTTGAAATATCGTTTTTAGTTTTATTTTTGGGTCTTTTCAGGCAGCCTGAAAAGGCAAATTAAAGATATTTGCCCGCTTTTCTTTTTGTGATTAAACGGTTATAATCCGCAAAATTTTTCATGTTTACTTTTAACTGAGAAATGGCCCCCGCAGGCCATTTTTTGTTTTTTATAGCAGATGTAAATGGATATTCAGCAAATTTTAGACAAAACCCTGCCGGGTTTGGGTTACGAGCTGGTGGATTCCGAATTGGATGCCCACGGCACCCTGCGCGTATTTATCGACAAAGAAGGCGGCATTACCGTGGAAGACTGCGCTACCGTCAGCAACCACCTGAGCCGTTTGTTTGCGGTGGAAGACATCGACTACCGCAATCTGGAAGTGTCCAGCCCCGGCTTGGACCGCCCTTTGAAGAAAGCAGCCGACTTCGTGCGTTTTTCAGGCAGCCTGATCAAGTTGAAAACCCGCTTGCCGGTGGACGGGCAGAAAAACTTTATCGGCCGCATCGAGGGTTTTGACAACGATGTATTGGCCTTGTCTTTCGACGGCAAGACCGTTGCCATCGAACTTTCCAATATCGACCGCGCCCGAATCAAGCCGGAATTTAAATTTTAACCGCATGGCGGATAAACAGGAGACAACATGAGCCGCGAGATTTTGCAGTTGGCCGAAGCCTTGGCCAGTGAGAAGAACGTTGATGCCGAAATCGTATTCGGTGCTTTGGAATTTGCTTTGGGCATCGCCGCCAAGAAAAAGGCCGAGCGCGAGCATATGGACGTGCGCGTGGAGATCGACCGCGATACCGGCAGCTACCAGACTTTCCGCCGGTGGCTGATTGTGGAAGACGAAGCCTATACCTATCCCGAACTGGAAAAAACCATCGAGCAGATTCAGGAAGAAATTCCCGGCATCGACATTGCCGTGGGCGATTACTACGAAGAAGAGTTGCCCAACGAAAGTTTTGGTCGCCAAGCCGCGCAAACTGCCAAACAAATCATCCTGCAGCGCATCCGCGATGCCGAGCGCGAGCAGATTCTGTCCACTTTCCTGGCAAACCGCTCTGATATCGTGGTCGGTACGGTCAAGCGAGTTGAGCGTCAGGGCATTATCGTCGAGCTGGCACCGAAACTTGATGCGCTGCTGCCGCGTCAGGAAATGCTGCCGCGCGAAAACTACCGCAATGGCGATCGCATCCGCGCCCTGTTTTTGCGGGTGGAAGAATTTAACGGCGGTCGCAAACAAGTCATTCTGAGCCGTACGCAGCCTGAATTTCTGCGCCATCTCTTTGAGCAGGAAGTGCCGGAAATCGGCGACGGCCTGCTCGATATCCGCGAAGTGGCGCGCGATCCTGGCCAGCGTGCCAAAATCGCCGTTAAGGCCAACGACCAGCGCATCGATCCGCAGGGCACCTGCATCGGCGTGCGCGGCGCCCGCGTCAATGCCGTTTCCAACGAATTGGGCGGCGAGCGCATCGATATCGTGCTGTGGTCGATGGATACCGCGCAATTTGTGATTAACGCCCTGTCGCCTGCCCAAGTCAGCCGCATCGTGATTAACGAAAGCGACGACGGCCGCGAATCGGTGGACGTAATCGTTGCCGAAGACCAGCTCGCGCTGGCTATCGGCCGCAGCGGCCAGAACGTGCGTTTGGCCGCCGAGCTGACCGGCAAAGAGCTGAACATTATGACCGTGGAAGAGGCCGAAGAGCGCCATGCCGCGGAAGACGCACAAATCCGCGCCCTGTTTGTCGAGCACCTGAATGCCGACGAAGACACCGCCAATATTCTGGTGCAGGAAGGCTTCACTTCCTTGGAAGAAGTGGCTTATGTGCCGGCTGAAGAGTTGCTGGAAATCGAAGGCTTCGATCAGGAAATCGTCGATACCCTGCGCAGCCGCGCCCGCGACGCCATTCTCACGCTGGCGATTGCTTCTGAGGAAAAACTCGACAATATCGCCGAAGACCTGCGCACACTGGAAGGGGTTGACCAAGATATGCTGCGCGATTTGGCCGATGCCGAAATCACTACCCGCGACGATTTGGCCGAGCTGTCGATTGACGAGCTGATTGAAATCACCGGCATCGAAGAAGAAGAAGCCAAAACCGTCATTATGGCCGCCCGCGCCCACTGGTTTGAAGAAGACAGCGGCAACGGGCAGGCGGAACAACAACAATAAAGGGGGCCGAACACAATGAGTAATACCGTAGAACAATTTGCCGCCGAGCTGAAAAAAAACGTTGCCGATTTGCTGGAACAGTTGAACAACGCCGGCGTGGCCAAGCAGTCCGGCAGCGACAGCATCACCGCCGACGACAAAGCCGCGCTGCTGGCTTATCTGCGCCGCACCAACGATACCCAAAGCAGCACCATCCGCGTTGCGCGCACCAAAACCGAAGTGAAAACCATCGGCTCCGTCGAAGTGGCCACCAAGCGCCGCAGCCGCAAGGTTGTGGTGCCGTCCAGCGAAGAAATTCTGGCGCAGGCGCGTGCCGAGCAAGCGCTTCAGGCTGCCGAACCGCAGCCGGATGCTGCAGAAGAGGCTGCGCGCGCCGAAGCCCGTGCCAAAGCAGAAGCAGAAGCTGCCCGCCTGAAAGCAGCCTCCGACAGCAAACGCAGCGCCGGCAAAGAGCAAAGCGAAGCGGCTGCTGAAGCAAACGCTGCGCCTGAAACGCCTGCCGAAACCGTTGCCCCCGAGCAGCCTGAAACTGATGTAAGCGAGCCTGCTACTGCCGTGGCAGCCGATAAGCAGCCTGAAAAAACCGCAGCTGCAGGTGACGAAGGCGAAGCCAAAGGCCGCCGCAAGAAAAAGGCCAAGGCAGCCGAAGAGTCGCAGCAGCCGGTTGAAGTCGTCAGCGCTGCCGAAGCAGAGCGCCGTGCCGAAGAAGAGCGTCGTGCCGTCGCCCTGCGTGAGCATCAGGAAAAACTGCAGCGCGAAAAACTCGAACGCGCCGAGCGTCAAGCCCGCCGCGAAGCTGCGAAAAAACAGGCGCAGGAAGAAGCCCGTGCCGCGCAGGCCGGCGCCCAGCGCAGCGCCAAGCCCAGTCAGGAAAAACCTGCTGTGGCCGCGTCTGCCCAAAGCGCTCCGTCTGCCGCCAAACTGGTTTCAGGCAGCCTGAATGATTCCGGCAGCGGCAACAGCCGTAAAAAAGACGAACGTCGCAACAGCCGCGACGACGAAGGCCAAGGCCGCAACGCCAAAGGCAAAGGCGGCAAGGGCGGCCGCGACCGCAACGCCGGCCGCGACGACGAGCGCGTGCGCGGCGGCAAAAAAGGTAAGAAACTCAAACTTGAGCCCAATCAGCACAGCTTCCAAGCACCGACCGAGCCGGTGGTGCACGAAGTGCTGGTGCCCGAAACCATCACCGTGGCCGATTTGGCACACAAAATGGCGGTGAAAGGCGTGGAAGTGGTCAAAGCCCTGATGAAGATGGGCATGATGGTCACCATCAACCAATCGCTCGATCAGGACACCGCGCTGATTGTAGTGGAAGAACTCGGCCACATCGGCAAACCGGCCGCCGCCGACGATCCGGAAGCCTTCTTGGAAGACGGAGCAGTACAGAACGATGCCGAAGCCCTGCCGCGTCCGCCCGTCGTTACCGTGATGGGTCACGTCGACCACGGTAAAACCTCGCTGCTCGACTACATCCGCCGCGCCAAAGTGGTGCAGGGCGAAGCGGGCGGCATCACCCAGCACATCGGCGCCTACCACGTGGACACCCCGCGCGGCGTCGTTACCTTCCTCGATACTCCCGGCCACGAAGCCTTTACCGCCATGCGTGCGCGCGGTGCGAAAGCCACCGACATCGTAATTTTGGTGGTGGCCGCCGACGACGGCGTAATGCCGCAAACCATCGAAGCCATCGCCCACGCCAAAGCGGCGGGCGTGCCGATTGTCGTTGCCGTCAACAAAATCGATAAGGACGCCGCCAATCCCGAGCGCATCCGCCAAGAGCTGACCGCGCACGAAGTGATCGACCAGGCTTGGGGCGGCGACGTGCAGTTTGTCGACGTATCTGCCAAAAAAGGCACCAACATCGACGCCCTGCTCGAAGCCGTGCTGCTCGAAGCCGAAGTGCTCGAACTCAAAGCCCCCGTCGCCGCGCCCGCCAAAGGCATCATCGTCGAAGCGCGTCTGGACAAAGGACGCGGCGCCGTCGCCACGCTGCTGGTGCAGAGCGGTACGCTGAAAAAAGGCGATATGCTCTTGGCCGGTACGGCGTTTGGCAAAATCCGCGCCATGACCGACGAAAACGGCAAAGCCATCAGCGAAGCCGGTCCGTCGATTCCCGTGGAAATCCTCGGTTTGTCTGACGTGCCCAACGCAGGCGAAGATGCCATGGTGTTGGCCGACGAGAAAAAAGCCCGCGAAATCGCCCTGTTCCGCCAAGGCAAATACCGCGACGTGCGTCTGGCCAAACAGCAGGCCGCCAAGCTGGAAAACATGTTCAACAACATGGGCGAAAGCCAGGCGCAATCGCTGTCGGTCATCATCAAAGCCGACGTGCAGGGTTCTTACGAAGCGCTTTCGGGCAGCCTGAAAAAACTGTCCACCGACGAAGTGAAAGTCAACGTGCTGCACAGCGGCGTCGGCGGCATCACCGAATCCGACGTCAATCTGGCAATTGCCTCCGGCGCCTTCATCATCGGCTTCAACGTGCGCGCAGACTCCTCCGCCCGCAAGCTGGCCGAAAACGAAGACGTGGAAATCCGCTACTACAACATCATCTACGACGCCATCGACGATGTAAAAGCCGCCATGAGCGGCATGCTGGCGCCGGAAGAGAAAGAGCAGATTACCGGCACGGTGGAAATCCGCCAGGTCATCAGCGTGTCCAAAGTGGGCAACATCGCCGGCTGTATGGTTACCGATGGCGTGGTCAAACGCGATTCGCACATCCGCCTAATCCGCAACAACGTCGTTATCCACACCGGCGAACTCTCCTCGCTCAAACGCTTCAAAGACGACGTCAAAGAAGTACGCATGGGCTTCGAGTGCGGCCTGATGATCAAGGGCTACAACGAAATCATGGAAGGCGACCAGCTCGAATGCTTCGACATCGTCGAAGTGGCGCGTTCGCTGTAAATAAAGCCAAACAAAAGCAGCCTGAAAACCGGAATAAGGTTTTCAGGCTGCTTTTTTGCGTTTGATTCGGCGTTTGGGAAGCAATTGTTGCAGTTGGTTTTCAGGCTGCCTGAAAACACGTTGCGGGTGGGCGGCACGGATAATCAGACCGAGATTCGTATCAGCCTTTTGTAGAGATGGGAAGCTTTTTCAGGCTGCTTTGGATTCGGATAAAACAAACAGGCAGCCTGAAAAAGTTTCAGGCTGCCTGTTGGGTAGGCCGCGTGCGGGCTTATTGGCAGTATTTGGCGATATCGGAGTCGTAACGCTGAACCAAGTCGCCGCGGGATTTGGAGCTGCGGGCGGCGTTGTCGCGGTTCATGCGCGCCATTTTGCAGTTCTCGGCCTTGGTTTCTTGTTCGCGTTTGGCGTTTTCTTCTTCAATTTTTTTGTTTTGCTCAGTGATTTCCTGATTCAGCTGCGCCTGGCGCTCGGCCAGGGTTTGCGGTGCGGCGGCCGGTTTGGTGGGCGGAATCACGGTGTTGGTGCGCACGTTGAGTACGTTGGTACGACCCATCAGCATGTTGCGGGGCGTGTCGGCGTAGGAGTTGCCGCTTTTTCCTTTCCAGTAGAACACTTCGTTGTCGGCGGCGGTGCCGGCGGCGGATACGGCCAGAAGTACGGCGGCGGCGAGCAGTTTTTTCATCATGATAATGTTTCCCTTTGCTGTTTTCAGTAGGATGCAGATAATTCGGGATTGTACTGGGTTGTGCCGTGCCTGTCATGGGAAACCCTTTTCAGGCTGCCTTTAGCGGGGCAAATATGCTACAATCACGTGCATTTTAAGCAAAACCGCCAAAGGTAGATAAAATGCGTATCGTAGAAAAAGCCTACACTTTTGATGATGTTCTTCTGGTGCCGGCACACTCTCAAGTTCTTCCCCGCGATGTCTCGCTCAAAACTCCCCTTACCCGCGAAATTACTTTGAATCTGCCGCTGCTCTCTGCGGCGATGGATACCGTTACCGAAGCGCGTCTGGCCATTTCGATGGCGCAGGAAGGCGGCATCGGCATCATCCATAAAAACATGACGATCGAACAGCAGGCGCTGGCGGTGCGCAAAGTGAAGCGCCACGAAAGCGGCGTGGTTAAAGATCCGGTAACTGTGGCGCCCGATATGCTGATCGGCGATTTGCTGGCGATGCGCGCCGAGCGCAAACGCAAAATGTCCGGCCTGCCGGTGGTGAAAGACGGCAAAGTGGTCGGCTTGGTTACCAACCGTGATTTGCGGTTTGAAACCCGATTTGACCAGCCGGTTTCCGCGATTATGACTGTTCGTGCCGATTTGGTTACCGTGCCGGAAGGCATCGGCATCGACGAAGCGCGCGAGCTGATGCACCGCCACAAGGTTGAGCGCGTGCTGGTGCTGAACGAGCGCGACGAGTTGCGTGGTCTGATTACCGTGAAAGACATCATTAAAAACACCGAATTTCCCAATGCCAATAAAGACAGCGAAGGCCGCTTGCGCGTCGGCGCAGCCGTCGGCACCGGCGGCGAAACCGAAGAGCGCGTGCGCGCGCTGGTAGAAGCGGGTGTGGACGTGATTGTCGTCGATACCGCCCACGGCCACAGTCAGGGCGTGATCGACCGCGTGCGCTGGGTCAAACAGAATTTCCCGCAGGTTCAGGTAATCGGCGGCAACATCGCCACCGCCGCCGCCGCGCTTGATTTGGCCAAAGCCGGTGCCGACGCGGTGAAAGTGGGCATCGGCCCGGGTTCGATCTGCACCACCCGCATCGTCGCCGGTGTCGGCGTGCCGCAGCTGACTGCGGTGCACAATGTGTCCGAAGCGCTCAAAGGCACCGGTATTTCAGTAATTGCCGACGGCGGCATCCGTTTTTCCGGCGACATTGCCAAAGCGCTGGCGGCCGGCGCCCATTGCGTGATGCTCGGCGGCATGTTTGCCGGTACCGAAGAAGCCCCGGGCGAAATCGAGCTCTATCAAGGCCGCTCGTACAAATCCTATCGCGGCATGGGTTCGCTCGGTGCCATGAGCCAGGGTTCGAGCGACCGCTATTTCCAAGACAAACAGGAAAGCGCCGACAAATACGTTCCCGAAGGCATCGAAGGCCGCGTGCCTTATAAAGGGCCGATTGTGCAGATTATCCACCAGCTCGTCGGCGGCCTGCGCTCCAGCATGGGCTATCTCGGCTGCGCCAGCATTGCCGAAATGCACGAAAAAGCCCAGTTCGTCGAAATCACTTCGGCAGGCATGAGCGAATCGCATGTTCACGACGTGCAGATTACCAAAGAAGCGCCGAACTACCAGCTGCGTTAAGCGGTTGGGCATCGTCTAAAAGCAGCCTGAAAACTTTTCAGGCTGCTTTTTCGTTTGGTTTTTGCATTCAGGCAGCCTGAAAGGGCATATCGTATAGAAGCGATTGCTCCTAAGCGCGCTTGCGCAAGCTGTTAGAATGCCCCGCGGTATCGGTTGCCGGCCAAACGGCAGACCGAACCGCCCAAACCGGCGCGGCAGAATTTTTCAGGCTGCCTGAAACGCCGCACATCACGATTATTATCCGACGGAGTAGAAACCATGTACCTGAATCCCAGTTTGAAAAGCATATTGGCTGCCGTAGCGCTCAGCTTCGGGCTAGCCGCCTGCGACGGACAAGGCGGCGAATCGGCCAGCCAACCGCAGCAGGCTGCCGGCGGCGACACGCTGGCCACCATCCGTGCCAACGACAAAATCCGCATCGGCGTTTTCGGCGACAAGCCGCCCTTCGGCTATGTGGACGCCAACGGCCAAAACCAGGGCTTTGATGTCGAAATCGCCAAAGAAATGGCCACCGATCTGCTCGGCAGTCCCGACAAGGTTGAATTCGTGCTGACCGAAGCGGCCAACCGCGTCGAATACCTGAAATCCGGCAAAGTGGATTTGATTCTCGCCAACTTCACGCAAACGCCCGAGCGCTCGGAAGTGGTTGATTTTGCCAGCCCGTATATGAAAGTGGCGCTCGGCGTGGTGTCGCCGGAAAAAGCGAAAATCACCGATGTCGCGCAGTTGAAAGACAAAACACTGCTGGTAAACAAAGGTACGACTGCCGATGCGTTCTTCAGCAAAAACCATCCTGAAGTCAAACTGCTGAAATACGACCAAAATACCGAAACTTTCGACGCGCTGAAAGACGGCCGCGGCGTGGCGCTGGCGCACGACAATGCGCTGCTGTGGGCATGGGCGAAAGAAAACCCCGGCTTTGAAGTGGCCATCGGCAACATCGGCCCGGCCGAGAACATCGCCCCCGCGGTACGCAAAGGCGATAAAGCGCTGCTGGACTGGGTGAACCAAGAAGTGGCAGAATTGAAGAAAAACGGCAAGCTCAAAGCGGCCTACGAGAAAACCCTGAAGCCGGTTTACGGCGACAAGGTCAAACCCGAAGAGCTGCTGGCGGAATAAACGTCCCGCCTTCGGCCTCAAGGCAGCCTGAAAACCGTTTTCAGGCTGCCTATTTTGTTTTCCAACGCTTGAAACCGCAGCATCCAACCTTTATATAGGCGTGCATATGAAATTCACCAATCCGTTCAAAAAAGGCAAAACCATGACCGAACAAAACCAGAATCCCGAAACTGTCGAAACCGCCGAGCAGCAGGCTGCCGAACTCAGCCATGAAGAGCTGCAGGCGCGCGTGGCCGAATTGGAAGGCATGCTGAAAGACGAACAGCTGCGGGGCTTGGCCAACGAGCAAAATCTGCGCCGCCGCCATCAGGAAGAGCTGCAGGCCGCGCATAAATTCGCTGCCCAGCGCTTTGCCGCCGAAATGCTGACGGTTAAAGATTATCTGGAAATGGCTTTGCTCGATCAGAGCGGTAATTTCGATGCTTTGAAAATGGGTGTGAGCATGACTTTGAACGAGCTGAACAAGGCGTTTGAAGCTACCAATATTCAGGAAATCCAAGTAGCGGCAGGCGACAAACTCGACCCGCACCGCCATCAGGCGATGCAGGAAGTGCCGAGCGAACAGGAAGCCGGCACCGTGGTCGGCGTGCTGAAAAAAGGTTATGCGATGAACGACCGCGTACTGCGCCCGACTTTGGTTACCGTGGCCAAAGCGGCCGCGGGAGCGGAGCAGTAGGGTGGTTGCCCAAAAACATTTTCAGGCTGCCTTTTTCGTTTCAGGCAGCCTGAAAAAACCAAACAGCCGAATGCGCTTGGGCATTCGGCTGTTGTTTTTTGCGTGGAAAGCCTGCTTACTTATTGGGCAGCCTGTTCTTCGCTTTGTTGGTACATGGCTTCAAAGTTTACCGGAGCCAGCAGAACCGGCGGGAAACCGGCGCGGCTGATGGTGGAAGAAACCACTTCGCGGGCGTAAGGGTAGAGAATATTCGGGCAGGCTACGCCGAGCAGCAGTTTGATGTCGTCTTCCGGAATGTTGGATAGACGGAAGATGCCGGATTGGGTAACTTCGTTCAGTAAAACCACGCGGCCGTCGGAGAGTTTGGCGGTAACGGTGGCGGTTACGCTGCACTCGTAGAAGCCGTCTTCAACCGGTTTGCTGTCGGTGCTGATGCGCAGATCTACTTCGGGCGTTTCCTGTTCCAAAAAGATTTGCGGTGCGTGCGGCACTTCCAAAGACAAATCTTTTACATACAGTTTTTCAATGGTAAAAACCGATTGTTGTTGCTCTTGGTCTTGTTCGCTCATAAGTCTCTTTCTTTCAAAAATTGGGCTGTTGGCAACAGCGCGGGAGGGAAAAGCGGCATCGGTATTTCCGAGACGGAAAACTGTCGGACATCCGGTTGAACGCGGGCAGATTCTAACATTATTGCCGGCGCTTGGCAGCAAAATAAAAACCGGACTCCTTTGGGAGTCCGGCCGTTTAATCGCGCTTGGAAACGGATTATTGTACTTCGCGGGTAATCAGAGAGCGGATGCGTACGTCTACGCGGCGATCCGGCTCGATACATGCGATAAGGGCAGAGCGTTTTTTCGCTTTGGATACTTTTTTGCCCAGTTTCGCAACTTCGGCTTGGCAGCTCTCGGTCATGCGGGCTTGGCTTTCGCCCAGACCAACTGCAGACACTTTGCCGGCAGGTACGCCGTGGCTGGTCAGGTAGTTGGCCACAACATTAGCACGGCGCTCAGACAGAGCTTGGTTGTACTGCTCGGTACCCATGAAGTCGGTGTTGCCTTCTACGCGTACGGATTCTACGCGGGTGTCAGACAGGCGTTGAACCAGGTTGTCCAGAGTTTGAACGGCTTCAGTGCGCAGAGTGTCTTTGTCAAAGCCGAACAGGAAGTTGCTGGACAGGTTAACCACTTCCTCTTTGTATTGCGGTTCGGGTTGCGGTTCGGGTTGGGGCGGAGCTTCGGGCTGACGGTCGCCACATTCAACCAGGCCGTTTTCGGCTTTGTTCAGGAAGCTGTTTTCCCAGCATTCGTTGTAGCTGTTGCGAACCACTTCGCCGGATTCTTGGCTGGTGGTGTAACCGTAGGCGTTTTGTTCGTGAGCCATAGCGCCTGAAGAAGCCAGCAGGGCAACGATCATTGCGCTTAATTTCAACTGTTTAGTCATTGTTATTCCCTCATCAAAAATGATTTGTGGGGCGGAGGATACAGAACTTCCGCCTAGTATAGGAGGTCTGAGTGCCGTGTTGGCGGCGCTTTGCAAACCTGAATTTAACCGCGTCTACTATAAGAACCTGCATGCGTTCTGTCAATAGAAATGCGGTTTGCCAAAGGGGTTTGGCTGACTTTAATAATGCACAACTGGCTGTTCTTTGTCATATATTTTATGGTGCCGCGGTGGGTTTTGCGGCAAATTGCGTTGCAATAATGCAACAGAAAAGCAGGCGAATTCGAGTTTTTGATTTATTGCGGTGCGCATGCTACATTTGCGCGCTTTATTTACATTTTTGCCAAAATTCAAACCACTATGAAATTACAGCAATTGCGCTATGCGGTGGAGGTTTTCCGCCGCAATCTGAACGTTTCGGAAGCGGCCGAGGCGCTGTTTACTTCCCAGCCCGGTGTGTCCAAGCAGATACGGCTTTTGGAGGAGGAGCTGGGCACGCAGATTTTTATCCGCAGCGGCAAGCGCATTGTATCGGTTACCCAGCCGGGGCAGGCGATTTTGGAAACTGCCGAGCAGATTTTGCGCGAAGTTCAAAACATTAAAAACATCAGCGGCGAATTCACCGGTACGCGCAGCGGCAGCCTGACTTTGGCGGCCAGCGGCACATTGGCGCGTTTCAGGCTGCCTGAAACCGTTGCCCGCTTTACCGCGGATTATCCCGACGTTCATTTAAACATCAAATGCGGCAGTCCGCAGGAAGTGGCCGATATGGTGTACCGCGGCGAAGCCGATTTGGCGCTTTCCGGCGATTTGCCCGACTTGCCGGCCGATGTCGGCAGCCTGCCGTGCGGGCAATGGCATTATGCAGTGTTTGTGCCGCCGTCGCACCGTTTGGCCACGCTGCCTGAAATCACGCTGCGCGATTTGGCCGACGAGCCGCTGCTGGCTTACGGGTTCAGCTTTGACGCCGGTACCGTGCTGGCGCGCGCCTTTGGCCGTGGTCGGGTGGCGGATTATCGCGTGGCGCTGGCGGCGGACGATGACGATTTGCTGAAAACCTATGTCCGTCTCGGTTTGGGCGTCGGCCTGCTCAACCGCGATGCCCACGACGATGCTGATGCCGGTATTGTGATGCGCGACGCCGGCCGCCTGTTCGAGCCGGTGCCGGTGCAGATTCTGCTGCGCGGCGACGCCCTGATCCGCAACTACGTTTACGATTTCATCGCCATGCTGGATGCCGGCCTGACCCGCGATCGCGTCAACCAGCTGCTTTACACTCCCGCCCAAGAAGACTTTTCCATCTGATGATGAACGAGCTGCTGCACCGCATTTCCCGTTTGCCGCCTTTCGGATTCGCCGCCTTTGTTTGGCGGCGTTTTCAAAAAGTGCGGCTGATGCAGGTCGCGTCCAGTCTGACCTTTACCACGCTGCTGGCGCTGGTGCCCCTGCTGACCGTTACGTTGGTGGTGCTGACCGCGCTGCCCGACTTCAGCGGTTTTCAGGCTGCCTTAAACGGTTTTATCACCAGCCTTATCGTTCCCAGCGGCGCAGCGGCGGTGGCCGACTATCTGCAGGGTTTTCGCGAGCAGGCCGGGCAGCTTACCGCCGTGGGCGTGGCGTTTATGGCGTTTTCGTCGCTGCTGCTGGTGCAGACCATCGACGAAACCTTCAACCGCATCTGGAACATCCAAAAGCCGCGCCCGCTGCTGATCGCCCTGCCGATTTATGTGCTGCTGCTGACTTTCGGGCCGGTGCTGGTTGCCGTGAGTTTGTCGGCATCGGCGTATGTGTTCAGTCCCGAATATCTCGATGCCCATCTGCCGTGGCTGGCAGGCAGCCTGAAACAGCTCGGCGCATCCCAGATCCCCGGCCGCTTTTTGCTCGACACGCTGACCCTGTGGCTGCTCTACCGTGTGGTGCCCAACTGCCTGGTTCCCGCCGCCAACGCCCTGATCGGCGCCGCGCTCACTGCCGCGCTGCTGGAAGCCGCCAAATGGGGCTTTGCTTTTTATATCGCCAATTTCAACAGCTACCGGCTGATTTACGGCGCGTTTTCCGTGGTGCCGGTGTTTTTGGTGTGGCTGCATCTGCTGTGGCTGATTGTGCTGTTTGGCGCCCTGATTACCGCCTGCCTGCCCTACTGCCGCCGCCGCGCCTATCTCAAGACCGACGGCGCGCAGGTTTTGTTTGACGACGCCGTCTATGTGCTGCTGGTGCTGTGGCGCGCACAAGAGCAGGGCGGTTTGCGCCAACGCGATTTCAGGCTGTATATCGCCATCGGCTACGACGCACTGGCCAATCTGCTGGACGCCTTAAAACGCCTGGGCTACATTAAAACCGTCCGCGGCCGCTGGCAGCTGAAGCCCGATGCCGGCGAAATCATGCTCGACAGGCTGTTTGCCCAGTTTGTGTACGACCCCAAACACCATCCCGACGGCCGCATCGCCGCCGAAATGGCCGGCCTGCTCGAACCCGCCGTTCGCGCCCTGAACATCAGCCTGCGCGAATGGGGCGAGCGCAATCCGCCGCAATAAACCGCCGGCGAACCAGTTTTCAGGCAGCCTGAAACGGCTGCCACCCGTTTGTTCATCCCCAACCATAAAGGAAGTGCTATGAAACCCGTTTTATACCGTCCGCTTGCCGCGTTTACCCTGCTGGCGCTTGCCGCCTGCGGCAACCAGCGCGCCCCCGAATCCCAAGTTGCCGAAGTATCCGGCGTGCCGGCCGAAGCGATGGACAGAGCGGAAGTGATGTACAAAGCCGAACCCTCAAGCGCCAGCAGCAAACGCTCGGGCGTAACCCTGTATGGCCAAATCATGCCCTTCGCCATGATGGTCAACCAACGCAGTCGCACCGCCGCCGAAGCACGCCCCCTGCGCACCGACACCGAGCGCTACCAAAAGCAGCCTGAAAACCCCGTCAAAGCCGTTGCCCAAGAGCCCGTTTCCACCTTCAGCATCGACGTCGATACCGGCAGTTACGCCAACGTGCGCCGCTTTCTCAACAACGGCCGCCTGCCGCCCAAAGACGCCGTGCGCATCGAAGAAATCGTCAACTACTTCCCCTATTCCTACCCCCTGCCGCAAGACGGCCGCCCTTTCGCCGTCCACACCCAAACCGTCGATTCCCCGTGGCAGCCTGAAGCCAAACTCGTCAAAATCGGCATCCAGGCGCAGGACACCGCCAAGAAAAACCTGCCGCCTGCCAACCTTGTCTTTTTGGTGGACGTCTCCGGCAGCATGAATTCGCCCGACAAACTGCCGCTGGTGAAAAAAGCCCTGCGCCTGCTCACCCAGCAGCTTCGAGCGCAGGACAAAGTTACCATCATCACCTACGCATCCGGCGAAAAACTCGTGCTGCCGCCCACTTCCGGCAAAGACAAAGACACCATCCTACGCGCCGTCAACAGCCTGGAAGCCGGCGGCGCAACATCGGGCGAGCGCGCCCTGCGCATGGCCTATGACGAAGCGCAAAAAGCCTTCGTTAAAAACGGCATCAACCGCATCCTGCTAGCCACCGATGGCGACTTCAACGTCGGCGTGGCCGATACCGAAACCCTCAAATCCATGGTGGCCGAAAAACGCAAAAGCGGCATCTCGCTCAGCACCCTCGGTTTCGGTACCGACAACTACAACGAAGAGATGATGGAACAAATCGCCGATGCCGGCGACGGCAACTACAGCTACATCGACAGCGAAAAAGAAGCGAAAAAAGTGCTGCAACACCAGCTCACCTCCACCCTCGCCACCGTCGCCCAAGACGTCAAAATCCAAGTCGAATTCAACCCCGCCGCCGTCAAAGAATACCGCCTGGTCGGCTACACCAACCGCACCCTGCGCAACGAAGACTTCAACAACGACAAAGTCGACGCCGGCGACATCGGCTCCGGCCACAGCGTCACCGCCCTTTACGAAATCATCCCGCAGGGCAAAACCGGCTGGCTCGCCGATTCCCGCTACCAAAAAGCCCCCGCCGCAGACGGCAGCAAAAACGAATACGCCTACGTCAAAGTGCGCTACAAACTGCCCGGCCAAAGCGCAAGCAAACTGATCGAACAACCCGTTCCCGCCCGCAGCATCCCGCTGGCGCAGGCCGACGCCGACACCCGCCTCGCGCTGGCCGCCGCCTCCTACGCCCAACAACTGCGCGGCGGCGAATACAACGGCAAACTCGACTGGAATACCATCGAAAAAATGGCCGCCAACACCCGCGCCCGCGACCCCTTCGGCCTGATTGCCGAGTTCCGAGAACTCGTCGGCATCGCCAAAAGCCTGAGCAGCAAGCAGCCTGAAAAACAGGGCGAGTAACGCGGCCAAAGGCAGCCTGAAAAACGGAAAACCGGTTTTCAGGCTGCCTGTCCTTTCAGACGACCTCAAAGTACCCGCACTCTCTTACCGCCTGCGCGGGAATGACGGCGCTTATAATCGGTTACAATCGTTTTTCAGGCTGCCCGAAACCGTTTCATGCGTCCTTAAAAGCAGCCTGAAACCCATCCCCAACAACGGAGCCATTCCATCCATGAAGAAAATCCTAAGCGCAGTTTTTGTTTTGACCTTTTCTCTCGCAGCGACAGCCGGTGGCGGACAGCCGCAGCCAACGGTTCAGGGGCTGCTGCGTACCGTTTTGCAAGAGTGTGACGGCGCAACCGATGCCGCGCAGTTGACGCCCGGCTGCCGCGCCGCGGTCGCCGAATACAAAGCGCGGATACCTGCCGAAACCGCCAAAATCAGGCAAATGGATCTGGCGCAGATCGACCGCGCGCTGCCTGTGTACTGCGGCGGCGACCCTTGGGGCACCAGCCCGCTGTGCCGCGAGCTGATCTGGCGTTACCAAACGCTCGAAGAAGCCGAAGTGGGCAGCCTGCTGAAGGACAAAACCCGTCTGCGGCGCGAATACCAGGCCTGCACCGACAAAATCCTGCCACTGCGCGCCCAAGCCGAAGCCGCGCGAAAGCGTTATTTCGAACAAGGGGAAAAAGATGCGGATCAGCAGGAATGGTTTGCCCGCAGCGATCAAGCCCGGCAAATCGCCGCCACCTATCCCTGCCGCGAAGTGAAAAAAGCCCGCCAGCATGCGGGCGGCAGCGAAAATGCCGGCAGCGAATGGTAGAGTCTTGCCAAGCTGCCGGTAAAAAAGCAGCCTGAAAAGCCTTCAGGCTGCTTTTTCTGTTGCCAAACTGCTGCGGCGCGCCGGCTTTTTGCATGCGGCGGCGCATGGCGTGGGCGGGGCGCGGTTATAATGCGCCGCCTGTTTTTTCCGTCGGATTCCGTCTGCCCAAGCCCTTATGAATACCAACGACCGCAACCAACAGTACCTGCTCGAGTGCCTGCTCAAAAGCCGCCTGCCTACCGGCGGCATGGCGTTTACCGGGCTGTGGAAAATCCGCCCCGACTTCACGCCGGTGAGCCTGACGCTGCTCTCGTCGCTGCTGCGCCATATCCACCAGAACGCCGGCACCGATTACGACACGCTGGCGCAAAGTCACGAGGGGCGCAATTTTCTGCGGACGGTTGCCGCCTATCTGGCCGAATATGTAGCGCGCCACAGCGGCGCGTCTTATTCGTGGGACGAAGAGGGCGGGGCGCGTTTCGGCCGCTGGACGTTCCGGCCGTTGGCGATGGTCAAGGCGCGGCTGGAGGGCGACGAGCGTCCGGTAGCGCTGGACGGGGCGCTGTGGCAGGCTTTCCGCATGAGCGACGATGCCGACTGCGGGCGGATGTCTGCTTTTGCGCTGGAATGTTACGCCCAGCGCCGCAACCTGCCGGGCGGCCTGGCCTATGGCGAAGATCTGGCGGCGCTGGAACTGCCGGGCGGCGAAGGCAGCCTGAAAAATATCGACGAATTGGTTATCCTGATCCGCGAGCGCGAAAACATCGGCGAAGACAATTACACCCGGCATTTCAGCGGCGTGGAAGCCGGCAATTTTCTCTATCTGCTGGCGTTTTTCGCCGTCCGTGCTTTGGGCGAAACGCAGAATGCGGCGCCCGAATGGTTCAACCGCAGCCAGCTGGCGCGCATGGGCGGGCGCCGCATCCGCGCCGAAGGTTTGGAAGACAGCATGTTCGCCCGCATCGCCCGCCGGCCGGTGCCGGTGTTCCACCTGCTGCGCGACGCCTTCTGCGGCGGCCTGTCGCTGGCCGATTGGGCGCAGCACGGTTTTCAGGCTGCCCAGCCGGCAGCGGCGGGCGAAATCGTGCCGGACAATCCCAACCAGCTTGCCCGCCGGCTGATCGACATCGTGCTCGAAGGCGCGCCGCGCGACGGCAGCCGTTTGCCCGAGCCGGCCTATCTGGACGCGCTGCGCAGCGTGGTGCGCCCCGATTATTCGCTGCGCAGCCTGGTGCAGCTCGACAAACTGCTGGCGGAAATCCATGCCGGCGGGCCGGATATGGACGAATTTCTGGCGCGGCCGGACAACCAGGCTTTCGTGTATTTTTGCGCCTGCTATCTGGCGCGCACCGCTGCAGAGCTGTCGGCCAATACGCTGAAACTTTTAACCTACCAAGAAGCGCAGGCGCAGCTTCCCGAGCTGCCGCCCGAGTGGTACACCCGCCTGTGCGCGCAAATCGGCAGCGGCGTGTTTTTCCCGCTCGGCCGCATTATCGAGCAGCTGTTTTATCCCGCATCGTCCGCCGGCTGCGTGAATTTCGCCAAAGAGCTGCAGCGTAACCACCGCGGCACGGTCAGTATCCGCACCGCGCTGGCCGAGCCTTCCGAAGCCGTACTGCCCGACTTGTGGCGCAAACCGCTGCTGCAGGCCGGCTTTGCCGCCGCTTTCGCCCTGCACGAACGCCTGCCGCTTGCCGGCGCAGGCAGCCTGAAACTGCTGACGCCCGCGCTGTTTACCCCCGCCGGCATCCAATGGCGCATGAGTAGGCTGTCTGCCGGCAGCGTGCAAGAGAGCGTGCAAAATGGCTATCGGCAGCTGCAGGACAATCCGCAGCAGCTGCCGCATCAGGTTTTGAGCTTTGAAGGCCATGCCAACCTGCCGCGCGGCCGCTTCCATGCGGTGATGGTCGAAGTGCGCAGCTACCGCGGCCGCACGCTGAATTTAAGCGCGGTGGTGCCGTTTATCGCCGACGAAAACGGCCGCCCGTTTATCGGCAGCCTGGCCGTGAGCAGCACCGATTTCCGCACACCCGGCGAAGCCGCCGCCGCCGCCGACGTAATCTACAAAGGCATGGACGACTTCCAAGCCCCCGAATTGGGCAAACGCTGGTGGCGCGGCTTTTACCGCAAGAATCTGTGAAACGCCCTTGTCCGGTAGTTTGGCAACAATAAAAGCAGCCTGAAAAGCGGAAAAACCGTTTTCAGGCTGCTTTTTTCAGGCTGCCTTGGGCGTTTGGGATGGCTTGAATTGGTGCACGGCTTTGCCGCACGGTGGCGACGGACGGGCGGCGGACGGTGTTTGCTGTGCCGTCCGCTAGAAAAGCAGCCTGAAAACCGTCGTGGGGTTTTCAGGCTGCTTTTGTTGTGTTGTGAGAAAGAGCTTAGCGGCGGCTGTGCCGGATAAAGTCGATTTCGGCTTTGGCTTTGTCGTCGTTGGGGTTGAGTTTCAGCGCTTCGTTGTAGAAGCCGAGGGCTTTGTCCCATTGTTTGCGCTCGACGGCGATATAGCCCAAGCCGCGCAGGGCGAAGCCTTGGTAGCCGATGGCATCGGCGGGGTTGGCGGACATTTTGCCGTATTCGCGCATTTTGTTCAGGTCGACTTCGGCGGCGGCGAAGTCTTTGCGGTGCATGGAGATTTGGGCGCGCTCGCCCAGGGCGCGGGGGGTGTAGGGGGAAATGGCCAGTACGCGGTCGAGATCGGCGCGGGCGCGGTCAAGTTGGCCAAGTTCGATCAGGGCATAGGCGCGGGCGTACAGCGGGGCGATCCAGTCGGTGGAAACGACAACGGCAGACTGCTTGCGCTTGGCGGCTTCCAGCAGGGAGGCAATCACGAAGTTGCGGTCGTCGGCGGCATAGACGCGGTTTTGGGTATCGCGCTTGAGCGTGGCTTCGGCTTCGGCGACCAGTTTGTCGAGCTGCGGCAGGGCTTGGGCAGCCTGCCCGCGTTGCAGCAGCGCCATGGCGGCTTCCACCCGGCGGCGCATATCATCGGGCATGTGGTTGGGGACGGGGCTTTCCGCCTGCGCAGGCGCGTTTGATGTGGCTTGGGGCGCAGACTTGGGTGCGGCATAGACGGCGGGGACGCAAACGGCTGCTGCCAGCAGCAGGGCGGTGAGACGAGGATACATGGCTTTCCTTTAACGTTGCTTGGTTGATGGAGACAAAAAGCAGCCTGAAAACGGATTTGCTGCTTTCAGGCTGCTTTTCGGGCTTTCAGGCTGCCTATTTCATGCCGGGGAAAATCCCCTTCATGCCTTTGGCCATTTTCATCAGCTTCATCATGTTGCGGCCGCTGAACATTTTCATCATCTGCTGCGATTGCTCAAACTGCTTGAGCATTTTGTTCACTTCCTGCACGGTGGTGCCGGCGCCGGCGGCGATGCGCTTTTTGCGGCTGGCTTTGAGCAGGGCGGGATTGGCGCGCTCTTTGGGTGTCATTGAATTGATGATGGCTTCAACGTGTCCCATCGCTTTTTCCGCCGTGCCTTCGGGAATCTGCTTGGACATCTGGCTCAGCTCGCCGGGCATTTTCGAGAGCAGGTTTTCCAGTCCGCCCATATTGCGCATCTGTTGGATTTGCGCTTTGAAGTCGTTGAGATCGAAGCCTTTGCCGCGATGCAGTTTTTTCGCCATTTCGGCGGCGGTTTCTTCGTCGATGCCTTTTTGAACGTCTTCGATTAAAGTCATCACGTCGCCCATGCCGAGTATGCGGCTGGCGATGCGGTCGGGATGGAAGGGCTCAAGGCCGCTGATTTTCTCGCCGATACCGATAAACTTAATCGGCTTGCCGGTAATCTGGCGCACGGAAAGCGCTGCGCCGCCGCGCGAATCGCCGTCCATTTTGGTCAGCACCACGCCGGTGAGCGGCAGGGCTTCGTTAAACGCCTGGGCGGTATTGACGGCATCCTGGCCGAGCATGGCATCGACCACAAACAAGGTCTCAACGGGATTGACGGCGGCATGGATGGCCTGGATTTCGTCCATCATTTCCTGATCGATGGCCAGGCGGCCGGCGGTATCGACCATCAGCACGTCGTAAAAATGCTTTTTAGCGTAGTCCTGCGCGGCAAGGGCGATTTCAACGGGCTTTTGCGAAGTGTCGGACGGAAAAAAGTCGGCCTTGACCTGCTCGGACAGCAGGCGCAGCTGCTCGATGGCGGCAGGGCGGTAAACGTCGGCGGAAACCAGCAGGATTTTCTTTTTCTTGTCCTGCTCGTTGATCAAACGGGCAAGCTTGCCGACGGTGGTGGTTTTGCCCGCACCCTGCAAGCCGGCCATCAAAACCACGGCCGGCGGCTGGCTGCTGAGGTTCAGGGCACTGTTTTCTTTGCCCATCAGCTCGACCAATGCTTCGTTCACAATGCCGAAAAAGGCTTGGTCGGGCGTGAGATGGTCGGCAATTTCGCTGCCGAGGGCGCGTTCTTTTACTTGGTTGACGAAGTCTTTGACAATCGGCAGCGCTACGTCCGCTTCCAACAGCGCCAGCCGCACTTCGCGCAGGGCGTCTTTGATATTGTCTTCGCTCAGGTGCGTTTGGCCGCGGATGTTTTTGAAAATCTTGCCAAAGCGTTGGGTAAGGTTGTCTAACATATATGGATTCCTTGATTTCCAGGTTTTCAGGCTGCCTTTCAAAGCGTAAGGCAGCCTGAAAACGAAACGACGCATTCTAGCATATCCGACACCGCGCCCGCGGAGCTGCAGGTGTCGGCGGTATGCCGAAAAATGCCGCTTGGTTTGTAATTGTTGTTGAAGATTTTGCCGTATCTGTAGTATCATCGCCGACTTGGCATTCTGTGCCAAGTGTTTGTTTTTATCTAATTGATTGGCCAATCGCAGCCAATCCCTTGTTAATAAGGAAAAATCATGACTTTAGGTCTGGTTGGACGCAAGGTGGGCATGACCCGCGTGTTTACCGAGCAGGGTGTATCCGTGCCGGTAACCGTGCTGGAACTCTCTCCGAATCGCGTTACACAGGTAAAATCCAAAGATACCGACGGCTATGCGGCTGTTCAGGTTACCTTTGGTCAGAAAAAAGCCAACCATGTAAACAAAGCTGCTGCAGGACATTTTGCGAAAGCAGGTGTTGAAGCCGGCCGCGGTTTGCTGGAATTTGCTTTGACTGAAGAAAAACTGGCCGAAGTGAAAGTGGGTGACGAAATTGCCGTTTCCATTTTCGAAGCCGGCCAGTTGGTTGATGTAACCGGCACCTCTAAAGGTAAAGGTTTCTCAGGTACCATCAAGCGCCACAACTTTGGTGCGCAACGCACCTCTCACGGTAACTCCCGTTCCCACCGCGTTCCCGGTTCTATCGGTATGGCGCAGGATCCGGGTCGTGTGTTCCCTGGTAAGCGCATGGCAGGCCAATACGGCAATACCAAATCTACCGTTCAGAATTTGGAAGTTGTCCGCGTGGATGCCGAGCGTAATCTGCTGCTGGTAAAAGGTGCTGTTCCCGGTGCGGTTAACAGCGATGTGGTTGTGCGTCCCAGCGTGAAAGTAGGTGCATAATGGAATTGAAAGTAATCGACGCAAAAGGCCAGGTTTCAGGCAGCCATGCGGCTTCCGATGTTCTGTTTGCCCGCGAATACAATGAATCACTGGTTCACCAGCTGATCGTTGCCTATTTGGCAAATGCCCGCTCCGGCAATCGCGCGCAGCTGACCCGTGCTGAAGTAAAACACTCCACCAAAAAACCCTGGCGCCAAAAAGGTACCGGTCGTGCCCGCTCCGGTATGACTTCTTCTCCGTTGTGGCGCAGTGGTGGTCGTGCGTTCCCGAATAAACCCGATGAAAACTTCACTCGGAAAGTGAACCGCAAAATGTATCGTGCCGGTATGGCCACCATTTTGTCTCAGTTGGTTCGCGACGAGCGTTTGTATGTAATCGACGAGTTGTCTGCAGCTACTCCCAAAACCAAAGCCTTTGCCGAGCAGGTAAAAAATCTTGGTTTGGAACAGGTACTGTTTGTAACCAAGCAATTGGACGAAAACGTCTACCTGTCTTCACGCAACCTGCCGAATGTGCTGGTTTTGGAAGCTCAGCAGGTTGATCCGTACAGCTTGCTTCGTTACAAAAAAGTAGTCATCACTAAAGAAGCTGTTGCACAGCTTGAGGAGCAATGGGTATGAATCAACAACGTTTGATGAATGTAATTCTGGCTCCGGTTGTTTCCGAAAAAAGCAATCTGCTGGCTGAAAAACGCAACCAAATGACTTTTAAAGTTTTGCGTGATGCAACTAAGCCTGAAATTAAGGCTGCTGTTGAATTGCTGTTTGGTGTTGAAGTGGCTTCTGTTACTACCGTAACCACCAAAGGCAAAGTTAAGCGTTTTGGCCGAACTCTGGGTCGCCGCAGCGATGTGAAAAAAGCTTACGTGAACTTGGCTGCCGGACAGGAGCTGAATCTGGATGCAGCCGCTGCAGCTGCTGATAAGGAGTAATGTAATGGCTATTGTAAAAATGAAGCCTACTTCTGCAGGTCGTCGCGGCATGGTTCGCGTGGTTGCAGAAGGTCTGCACAAAGGCGCGCCTTATGCTCCTTTGGTGGAAAAAAAGAATTCGACAGCCGGTCGCAACAATAACGGTCATATCACAACCCGTCATAAAGGTGGCGGTCACAAGCATCATTATCGCGTTGTTGATTTTAAACGTGATAAAGACGGCATTCCTGCCAAAGTGGAAAGAATTGAGTACGATCCTAACCGTACTGCGTTTATTGCGCTGCTTTGCTATGCTGATGGCGAGCGTCGCTATATTATTGCCCCGCGTGGTGTTCAGGCCGGTGCTGTTTTGCTATCTGGTTCTGAAGCAGCCATTAAAGTTGGCAATACTCTGCCCATCCGCAATATTCCGGTTGGTACTACCATTCACTGTATTGAGATGAAGCCGGGTAAAGGTGCTCAGATTGCTCGCTCTGCCGGTGCTTCTGCTGTCCTGCTGGCTAAAGAAGGTATTTACGCCCAAGTACGCTTGCGCTCTGGTGAAGTTCGTAAAATCCATATTGATTGCCGAGCAACTGTTGGCGAAGTGGGTAATGAAGAGCAAAGTCTGCGAAAAATTGGTAAGGCTGGCGCCAATCGTTGGCGCGGTATTCGTCCTACCGTTCGTGGTGTGGTAATGAACCCTGTTGATCACCCGCATGGTGGTGGTGAGGGTCGTACTGGCGAAGCTCGTGAACCCGTTAGCCCATGGGGAACTCCTGCTAAAGGCTATCGCACTCGCAATAACAAACGCACGGATAATATGATTGTTCGTCGCCGCTACTCCAATAAAGGCTAATTGATATGGCTCGTTCATTAAAAAAAGGTCCGTATGTGGATCTCCATCTGCTGAAAAAAGTAGATGCTGCTCGTGCAAATAACGACAAACGCCCGATTAAAACTTGGTCGCGTCGTTCTACAATTCTCCCCGATTTTATCGGCTTGACTATTGCTGTTCATAATGGCCGTACTCACGTGCCAGTGTTTATCAGCGATAATATGGTTGGTCATAAATTGGGTGAGTTTTCTCTGACTCGTACTTTTAAAGGTCACTTGGCCGATAAAAAGGCTAAGAAGAAATAAGGTGGATCATGAGAGTAAATGCACAGCATAAAAATGCCCGTATTTCTGCGCAAAAAGCGCGATTGGTTGCTGATTTGATTCGTGGTAAAACAGTATCTCAAGCTTTAAACATCTTGGCATTCAGTCCTAAAAAAGGTGCTCTTTTGCTTAAGAAAGTTCTGGATTCTGCTATTGCGAATGCAGAGCATAATGAAGGTGCTGATATCGACGACTTGAAAGTTGTAACTGTGTTTGTTGATAAGGGTCCTAGTCTCAAACGGTTTCAGGCTCGCGCCAAAGGTCGAGGAAACCGGATTGAAAAGCAAACCTGCCATATCAATCTGACAGTCGGTAACTAAGGAATAATTATGGGACAAAAGATTAACCCGACCGGTTTTCGGTTGGCTGTAAATAAGGACTGGTCATCTAAATGGTTTGCCAAGACTTCGGATTTTTCCGCTGTTTTGAAGCAAGATATTGATGCTAGAAATTATCTGAATAAAAAATTAGCTAATGCATCTGTTAGCCGTATTGTAATTGAGCGGCCCGCAAAATCTGCGCGTATTACCATCTTTACAGCTCGCCCTGGAGTTGTAATTGGTAAAAAAGGTGAAGATATTGAGCTGTTGAAAATTGATTTGCAAAAGCTGATGGGTGTTCCGGTTCATGTGAATATTGAAGAAATTCGTAAACCTGAATTGGATGCTCAGATTATTGCGGATGGTATTGCCCAGCAGTTGGAAAAAAGGGTTCAGTTCCGTCGCGCTATGAAGCGTGCTATGCAAAATGCAATGCGTGCTGGTGCACAAGGCATTAAAATTATGACTTCTGGTCGGCTTAATGGTGCCGATATCGCGCGTAGTGAATGGTACCGAGAAGGTCGTGTTCCCTTGCATACCTTGAGAGCTGATGTAGATTACGCAACTAGTGAAGCTCATACAACGTATGGTGTAATTGGTTTGAAAGTTTGGGTGTATAAAGGCGAATTTGGCCAAGTTCAGACGGGTGCTGAAAAAGAGCATGGTAAACGTAGGAAGGTAGGGGGTAGAAATGCTTCAACCAACTAGACTGAAATATCGTAAGCAGCATAAAGGTAGAAATACCGGTTTGGCTACTCGTGGCAATACGGTTAGCTTTGGTGATTTTGGGCTTAAAGCTGTAGGTCGTGGTAGATTAACCGCTCGTCAGATTGAGTCTGCCAGGAGGGCAATGACTCGCCATATTAAACGCGGCGGTCGCATTTGGATTCGAGTTTTCCCTGATAAACCTATTACAGAAAAGCCAATCCAAGTGCGTATGGGTGGAGGAAAAGGCTCTGTTGAGTATTATGTAGCTGAAATTCAACCAGGTAAGATACTTTATGAAATGGATGGAGTTTCAGAGACTCTTGCTAGAGAGGCGTTTACTTTGGCTGCTGCCAAATTACCTATTGCCACTACATTTGTATTAAGACAGGTAGGTAAATAATGAAATTAGATGAATTAAGAAATAAGTCGGCAGTTGAGCTGGAGGCCGATCTGGTCGAGTTGCTTAAGACGCGTTTTGGTTTGCGCATGCAACACGCGGCAGGGCAGTTGGGTGATGTTAGTCAATTAAAAAAACTTCGTCGTGATATTGCCCGGATCAAGACAATCATGAGCCAGAAGGTGTAAGAGATGAGCCAGACTAAAAATGTACGAACTTTACAAGGTCGAGTAGTCAGTGATAAGTCAGATAAAACGGTCACTGTTTATGTTGAAAGAAAAGTTCGTCATCCTTTGTACGGAAAAATCATACGGAAATCTACAAAAATTCATGCGCACGATGAAAATAACCAATACAAAATTGGTGATGTTGTTGTGATAGCTGAATCTCGCCCCTTATCTAAGACTAAATCGTGGGTTGTTTTGAAGTTGGTTGAGTAGGCGGTTTCCGTTATTTAATAAGTGGTTAGTAAATTCACTTCTTGGGGGTCTTGCTTTCGGATGATTTAAAGTGTAGACTCCCTATTTTCGTCTTGCCATCTTGTGGTGGATCTTCCCTTTGGGGCCAAAACTGACCTAAGCGTATATTAGGTTAAGTTGGATATTGAAAGAGTTAAAAATGATTCAAATGCAGACTATCTTAGATGTCGCAGATAATTCTGGTGCGCGTCGAGTAATGTGTATTAAAGTGTTGGGTGGTTCGAAGCGGCGTTATGCTAGCGTTGGTGATGTTATTAAAGTTGCCATTAAGGACGCGGCTCCGCGTGGTCGAGTAAAGAAGGGTGATGTTTATAATGCGGTTGTTGTAAGAACCGCTAAGGGTATTCGCCGTGCGGATGGTGCTTTGATTAAATTTGATAACAATGCTGCTGTATTGTTGAATAATAAATTGGAGCCCATGGGGACTCGTATTTTTGGTCCGGTAACTAGGGAGTTGAGAACTGAGCAATTTATGAAAATTGTATCGTTGGCTCCGGAAGTTCTGTAAGGAGAGTAGTGTGAAAAAAATTATTAAAGGCGATTTGGTTGTCGTATTGTCTGGTAAGGATAAGGGTAAGCAAGGACGTGTCTTGAGTGTTCTCGGTGATAAAGTAACTGTGGAAGGTGTTAACGTTGTTAGGCGTCACCAAAAGCCCAGCCAGGTTAGAGGGATTGAGGGCGGTATTGTAGAGAAAAATATGCCTATTTATGTATCTAAAGTTGCTTTCTTGAATCCTGAGACCCGTAAGGTAGAGCGAATTGGTATTAAAGTTGTTGAAAAAAACGGCAAACTTACTCGGGTTCGAGTTTTGAAATCAACTGGTGTTGAAGTATAAATTGAGGTTTCCAATGTCACGGTTAAAAGAATTTTATAACGCAGTTGTTGTTCCTGAGTTGATGAAGCAATTTGCATATAAGTCAATTATGGAAGTTCCCAGGATTGAGAAAATAACTTTAAATATGGGAGTTGGCGAAGCGGTTGCAGATAAGAAGGTTATGGAGCACGCCGTTTCTGATCTTGAAAAGATATCCGGGCAAAAGGCTGTCGTTACGGTGGCAAGAAAGTCTATTGCAGGATTTAAGATTCGTGACAATTATCCAGTTGGGTGTAAGGTTACCCTGCGTAGAGATAAGATGTTTGAATTTTTGGATCGTTTAATTTCTATTGCGTTGCCTCGGGTTCGAGATTTTCGGGGTGTTAATGGCAAATCTTTTGATGGTAGCGGAAATTATAATATGGGTGTGAGAGAGCAGATTATATTTCCTGAAATTGAGTATGACAAAATAGATGCTATCCGCGGTTTGAATATAACCATCACCACGACAGCAAAGACTGATGAAGAGGCAAAAGCGTTGTTGTCATTGTTTAAATTCCCGTTTAAAGGTTGATTTATGGCTAAGAAGGCTCTTATTAATCGAGAATTGAAGCGTGTTCGCTTGGCAAAAAAATATGCAAGTAAGCGATCAGAAATTTTTTCGGTTATTAATGATTTTAGTAAGAGTGATGAGGAAAAGTTTGAGGCTCGTCTAAGATTGCAATCTATTCCTAGGAATGCTTCACCTGTTCGGCAAAGACGACGCTGCGCTTTAACTGGACGTCCCAGAGGAACTTTTAGAAAATTTGGCCTTGGTAGAATTAAAATCAGGGAGATTGCAATGCGTGGTGAAATTCCAGGTGTTGTTAAAGCTAGTTGGTAATGGAGTTATCTAATGAGTATGCATGATCCTGTTGCAGATATGTTGACCCGAATTCGTAATGCTCAACAATCTAGCAAATCTTTTGTATCCATGCCGTCATCAAAAATTAAATGCGCAATAGCAAATGTTTTAAAGGATGAAGGTTATATTGAAAGCTTTTCTGTATCTAATGAGAGTAAGCCTGAATTAAGCATAGAGTTAAAATACTATGCTGGTCAGCCAGTTATTGAGCAGATTAAGCGAGTATCTCGTCCTGGTTTGCGCGTTTATAAAGGAGTAAATGAGATTGCTCCCGTAATGAATGGTTTAGGTATTGCCATTTTGAGTACCTCTAAAGGTGTAATGACTGACATTAAAGCAAGAAAAGCCGGAATCGGTGGTGAATTGCTTTGTATCGTGGCGTAAATTTTAAAAGAGGTATTTTGAGATGTCTCGTGTAGCAAAAAATCCAGTGGTGCTTCCATCTGGTGTTGAAGTGACGGTTCAGAATGGTCAGGTTTGTGTGAAGGGTAAAAATGGCAACTTATCTCTTTCACTGCCTTCTTGTGTTTCGGTTGATATTCGTGACAATAAAGAACTAGTTTTCAAGCCAGCCAATCAAGATAAGCATTCTCTTTCTATGTCAGGAACAATTAGGGCACTATGCGCTAATATGGTAAAGGGTGTTTCTGAAGGCTTTGAGAAAAAATTGCAACTTATTGGTGTGGGATATAGGGCCCAAGCTCAGGGTTCTGTATTGAATCTCTCGCTGGGTTATTCGCATCCGATTGTTTATCAGATGCCTGAAGGTGTCTCAGTTCAGACGCCTAGTCAAACCGAAATTATAATATCTGGTGCAGATAAGCAGAAGATTGGTCAAGTTTCTGCAGAAATTCGCGCTTTCCGCGCCCCTGAGCCCTATAAAGGTAAAGGTGTTCGTTACGCTGACGAAGTTGTTGTGATGAAAGAAGCGAAGAAAAAATAAGGATAGTATTACTATGTTGAATAAACGAATTTCAAGACTTCGTCGAGCTCAGAAAACTAGAGCCAAAATAGCTGGTAAGTCTGCTGTTAGGTTATGTGTTTTTAGAAGTAATAGTCACATTTATGCTCAAATAATTTCTGCTGATTCTTCTAGTGTTTTAGCACACGCTTCAACTGTTGAGTCTGATGTGAAATTAAAGCTTGCTAATGGAGGCAATATTTCAGCAGCTAAGCTTGTTGGGGAGAGAATTGCTAGTAAAGCTAAAGAATTGGGGATTAAAAAGGTCTCATTTGACAGATCTGGATTCCAATATCATGGTCGCGTGAAAGCCTTGGCAGATGCTGCACGAGATGGTGGTCTAGAGTTTTAGTTATTGTCTTGCATATTTATACTTTGATTGGAATTTAAATAATGGCGAAGCATGAGATTGAAGAGCGCGGTGACGGCCTAATTGAAAAAATGGTGGCTGTTAACAGAGTTACAAAAGTAGTTAAAGGCGGGCGTATTATGGCCTTTTCCGCTTTAACAGTTGTCGGTGATGGCTCTGGGCGCATAGGTATGGGAAAAGGAAAGTCTAAAGAGGTTCCAGTTGCAGTTCAGAAAGCTATGGATCAAGCCCGTAAAAATATGATTTATGTCGCTTTAAAAAATGGAACTATTCATCATCGTGTAATAGGCAAACATGGTGCGACTAGAGTCCTTATGCAGCCTGCTAAAGAGGGTAATGGTATTAAGGCTGGGGGACCTATGCGTTTGGTATTTGACGCAATGGGGGTTCGGAATATTTCGGCCAAGGTTCATGGATCTACAAATCCATATAATATTGTTCGTGCGACATTGGATGGATTGTCTCGGCTCCATACTCCCTCAGATATTGCTGCTAAACGGGGGATTAATTTAGAAAGTTTGCTTGGAGAGAATAATGACTAGTCTAAAAATAAATAAGATTAAAGTTACTTTGATCAAGAGCCTTATTGGTACTGTTAGCTCTCATAGAGCTTGTGTCTATGGTTTGGGATTGAGGCGTAGAGAAAATACCGTTATTGTTGCAGATACACCTGAAAATCGTGGAATGATTAAAAAAGTGAGCTATTTATTGAAAGTGGAGTATAACTAAATGTTTATTAATTCTATTACTTCTGGTTGTGGGGCTCGACATTCGCAAAGACGAGTCGGTAGAGGTATTGGTTCAGGCTTAGGTAAGACCTGTGGCAGAGGTCATAAAGGGCAAAAAAGTAGATCTGGCGGTTTTCATAAGGTAGGCTTTGAGGGTGGGCAAATGCCTTTGCAGAGACGCTTGCCTAAAAGAGGATTTAATTCTTATCTTAAAAAAGATGCTGCTGAAATTACTGTAACCCAGCTGAATCTCATTAATACAACTGAAGTTGATGTTTTGCTTCTAAAGCAGCTGGGGGTGATTTCTAAAAAAACTAGTATTGTTAAGGTTATTGGTAATGGTGAAATTTTAAAACCTTATGTACTTAGGGGAATAAGGGTTAGTAAAAGTGTTGACGCCGCGATTCAACGTGCCGGCGGAAAAGTAGAATAACGAGAGTGATAACGTGCCTAATAATTTATCTCTATCAAATAAGCCCACCTTATGGAATAACTTGGATTTTAGGCGACGTGTCGTTTTCTTGCTGTGTGCTTTAATTGTTTTTAGGATTGGAGTGCATGTTCCTGTTCCTGGGGTAGATGCGGCTGGTCTTGCTCGATCCTATTCAAATAGTTCTGGTAGTGGGATACTTGGTCTTCTTAATATGTTCTCTGGGGGGGCATTAGAAAGATTTAGTATCTTCGCTATCGGTATAATGCCCTATATTTCAGCATCAATTATCATGCAACTTGCAGTTGAGGTTATTCCAAAACTTAAAGAGCTAAAGAAAGAGGGGGATGTTGGTAGGAAAGCTATTACGAAATATACTAGAATAGGGACAGTCATATTGGCAACAGTGCAGAGTTTGTTTGCCGCTAGCGTGGTTATCCAGCAGGGGGTTGTCGTAATAGATAGAATTGAGTTTTATATTTCTGCTATTTCTTGTTTGGTTGGTGGAACTTTGTTTCTCATGTGGCTGGGGGAGCAGATAACCGAGAGAGGTATTGGGAATGGGATATCTCTACTTATTACTGCAGGTATTGTATCAACTTTTCCTGTTAGTGCTATCCAGATTGTAGAGGCTATAAGTAGGGGAGATGTCGTTAAGTCATTGCTTATAGTTCTATCTATATTGGCATTGATAGTAGCGATAGTTTTTTTTGAAAGTGCTTTGCGTAAAATTCCCGTTAACTATGCTCGGGGGCAGAATTTAAATTATGGTAATAGTAGTACCCATATTCCGCTCAAGCTAAATATGTCTGGGGTGATTCCTCCAATTTTTGCTTCAAGTTTAATCGCCTTTCCTGCTTTAGTTTCCAGCTGGGCGGAGGGTTTTAATAGTAGGTTAATTACTAGATTTTTGTCACTTTTTCAGCATGGCACCTTAAGTTACATGCTGCTATTCTCAATATTAGTGGTATTTTTCTGTTTTTTCTATACTGCGTTGGTTTTTAGCCCAAAAGAAATGGCAGATAATTTAAAAAAAAGTGGCGCCTTTATTCCTAGTATAAGGCCTGGCGAAAAGACTGCGTATTATTTAGAGCAAGTTGTTTTAAAATTAACATTTTGGGGTGCTATATATATAACGTTAGTGTGTTTGATTCCTGAGGTTTTTACCTATTTTAGTAATATTCAGGTTTATATAGGCGGTACTTCTCTGTTAATTTTAGTGGTTGTTACAATGGACTTTATGGTGCAAATTTCGTCTTATAGGATGACGCAACAGTATGAGGTTCTGACTACTAAGAAGTAGGATTTTAAGCATGGCTAAAGAAGATACAATACAAATGCAGGGTGAAATTTTAGAAACTTTACCCAATGCTACTTTCAAAGTTAAGTTGGAAAATGAGCATGTTGTGCTTGGTTATATTTCGGGAAAGATGAGGATGCATTATATTCGTATTTCTCCCGGTGACAAGGTAACTGTAGAGCTTACTCCTTATGATTTATCACGTGCTCGTATTGTGTTCAGGGCTCGTTAATTTTGTTCAATATTTGAAGGAATTTATATGCGTGTACAACCGTCCGTAAAGAAAATTTGTCGTAATTGTAAAATTATACGACGTAATCGAGTTGTTCGTGTGATCTGCACAGACGCTCGTCATAAGCAGCGTCAAGGTTAAAACTTGGCGGTTGGTTTTTAATTTTAAGGAAATAATAGTATGGCTCGTATAGCTGGGGTAAATATCCCCAATAATGCCCATATTGTCATTGGATTGCAGGCAATCTATGGTATAGGGAGCACTCGCGCTAAACAAATCTGTGAATTGGCTAATGTTGAGATGTCAACAAAAGTTAAGGATCTCACAGAAAGTCAATTAGAAGCTTTGCGTGAACAAGTTTCTCGTTATGAGGTAGAGGGTGATCTTCGACGAGAGGTCACGATGAGTATCAAACGACTGATTGATATGGGTTGCTATAGAGGATTTAGGCATCGTAGAGGACTTCCTTGTCGCGGGCAAAGAACTCGAACTAACGCTCGCACTCGTAAGGGACCCCGCAAGGCAATTGCAGGTAAAAAATAATTTTGAAGGATTAAATTGAATGGCTAAAGCAAACACAGCTTCGCGTGTACGTAAAAAAATACGTAAGACAGTTAGTGAGGGTATCGTGCATGTTCATGCATCTTTTAACAATACCATCATAACAATCACAGACCGCCAAGGAAATGCATTATCTTGGGCTACTTCAGGCGGCGCGGGCTTTAAAGGCTCCCGTAAAAGTACACCATTTGCGGCACAAGTTGCTGCAGAGTCAGCTGGCAAAGTTGCCCAAGAATATGGCGTAAAAAATTTAGAAGTTCGTATTAAGGGTCCGGGTCCGGGTCGTGAATCTTCTGTACGTGCGTTAAATGCATTGGGATTTAAAATTACTAGTATTACTGACGTAACGCCATTGCCCCATAATGGTTGCCGTCCGCCTAAGAAACGTCGTATTTAATTTGGAAGGTTAAGAATAATGGCTCGTTATATTGGACCAAAATGTAAACTGGCTCGTCGTGAGGGGACTGACTTATTTTTAAAAAGTGCCCGTCGCTCATTGGATTCAAAGTGTAAGTTAGATTCTGTTCCTGGTCAGCATGGTAATAGACGCACTCGCCTGTCTGATTATGGATTGCAGTTGCGTGAAAAGCAGAAAATTCGTCGCATTTATGGTGTTCTTGAACGTCAGTTCCGACGTTATTTTGAAGAAGCTTCTCGTAGAAAAGGCTCTACAGGTGAGTTGTTGCTCCAATTGCTGGAATCTCGTTTGGATAACGTGGTTTATCGTATGGGGTTTGGCTCTACCCGTGCAGAGGCTCGCCAATTAGTAGCTCATAAAGCGATTACTGTTAATGGGCAAGTAGTTAATATCCCGTCTTTTTCAGTTAGGGCAGGGGATGTTGTTGCAATTCGTGAAAAGGCTAAAAAGCAGACCCGCATCCAAGAAGCTTTGAATTTAGCAACTCAGATTGGCCTGCCTAGCTGGGTATCGGTTGATGCTAATAAAATGGAAGGTACATATAAAAATGTACCTGATCGTGTAGAATTGTATAGCGATATTAATGAGCAGCTGGTAGTTGAGTTCTATTCAAAATAATATTGCGAAGGGGAAGGACAGTTAAATGCAAAACAGTGCCTTGGAGTTCTTGAAGCCCCGTCAAATCAACGTAGACACTCTTTCTTCTACTTATGCAAGAGTGTCTATGCAGCCTTTCGAACGTGGTTTTGGCTATACTTTAGGTAATGCCTTGCGTCGTATCTTATTGTCCTCTATGGATGGTTTTGCTGCTACTGAAGTAACCATCTCAGGTGTTCTTCATGAATACTCGACAATGGATGGCGTTAAAGAAGATGTTGTAGATATTCTTTTGAATATTAAAAATGTAGTGTTTAAACTTCATGGTAATCGAACAGAGGCTACAGTTTCGCTGAAAAAATCTGGTGCTGGTGCAGTTGTAGCTGGTGATTTTGAATTGCCTCATGATGTGGAAGTTGTTAATCCTGATCAGTTAATTTGCAATTTGGCAACAAATGGCAGTATTGAGATGGAAATTAAAGTAGAGCGTGGGCATGGCTATCAGTCTGCATCGAGCCGACGCAATACTAAAGATGGAAATAAGATTGGCGTTATTCAATTGGATGCCAGTTTTTCTCCCATTAGCAGAGTTAGTGTTGATGTTGAAGCTGCCCGTGTTGAACAGCGTACCGATTTGGATAGCCTGATCTTGGGAGTGGAGACCAACGGCTCTATCGATCCGGAAGAAGCTGTTCGTACTGCGGCAAAGATTTTGATTGATCAAATGTCGATTTTTGCTGATTTACAAGGTACTCCGGCTGAAGTTGAAGAAGAGAAGGCTCCTCCGGTTGATCCGGTTCTGCTGCGCCCGGTTGATGATTTGGAATTGACAGTTCGTTCGGCAAATTGTTTGAAAGCTGAAGATATTTACTACATTGGTGATTTAATTCAGCGTACCGAGACCGAATTGTTGAAAACGCCTAATTTAGGTCGTAAATCATTGAATGAGATTAAAGAGGTGCTGGCATCCAAAGGTTTGACTCTGGGTTCCAAATTAGACTCTTGGCCTCCTGCAGGTTTGGAAAAACCCTAGTTTTAAAGGATATTCGAAATGCGTCATCGTAATGGCAACCGTAAATTAAACCGCACGAGCAGCCACCGCGCTGCAATGCTGCGTAACATGGCTAATTCTTTGCTGACCCATGAAACCATCGTTACTACTCTGCCGAAAGCTAAAGAGCTGCGCCGCGTAGTAGAACCGCTGATTACTTTGGGTAAAAAGCCGTCTCTTGCTAACCGTCGTCTGGCATTCGATCGCACACGCGACCGTGATGTTGTTGTGAAACTGTTTGATGATTTGGGTAACCGTTTTGCTTCCCGCAACGGCGGCTATATCCGTATTCTGAAATATGGTTTCCGCAATGGCGACAATGCTCCGTTGGCATTGGTTGAGTTGGTGGAAAAGGTTGAAGCTGCAGAATAAATCTGTAGTTGATAAGTTTAAAGAGCCGAACCATTAAATTGGTTCGGCTCTTTCTATGGGATAACAACTAGTGTGCTTGGCCCCCCTTCTTTCTGAGTGCGTCTTTTTTGCCGTTTATCGCCTTATTTGGTAGCCTGAAACACGACAACTATTAGTGTGCAGGCTACAATTCCCAGTTTTCAAATTTTGCAGAAAGATCCCATGTCTATTCAGCCCGTAAACGAAGAGATGAAAAAATTCATCCATAATTTGCTTAACCACATGGTTCAGAATAAAGGCTCTGACCTGTTTATTACCGCCGGTTATCCGCCGGCAATGAAGCTCGACGGCAAACTTACCAAAATCACCGATAAGCCGCTTACGGCAGAGCATACTGCCCAAATCGCCCGTTCGATTATGGATGAAAAACAGGCGCAGGAATTTGCCGATACCAACGAATGCAATTTTGCCATTAGCTTGGCCGGCGTATCCCGTTTCCGTGTGAACGCCATGATTCAGCGTGGTGCGGCGGCATTGGTTTGCCGTGTGATTACCAGCGATATTCCGCAATTTGATAATCTCAACCTGCCGTCGATTTTGAAACAAGTAGTGATGGAAAAACGTGGCTTGGTGATTTTTGTCGGCGGTACCGGCTCGGGCAAGTCCACTTCATTGGCGGCAATGATTGATTACCGCAATGCAAACAGCTATGGCCATATTATTACCATTGAAGATCCCATCGAATTTGTTCATCCGCATAAAAACTGCATCATCACCCAGCGCGAAGTGGGCGTGGATACTGAAAACTGGTTTGCCGCGCTGAAAAATACTTTGCGTCAAGCGCCGGACGTTATTTTGATTGGCGAAATTCGCGACCGCGAAACCATGGATTACGCACTGGCCTTTGCCGAAACCGGCCACCTGTGTATGGCAACGCTGCATGCCAACAATTCCAACCAAGCGCTTGACCGCATTATCAACTTCTTCCCTGAAGAGCGTCGTGCCCAGCTGTTGAACGATCTTTCGCTCAATCTCAAAGGCTTTATCTCGCAGCGCCTTGTTCCCAAGGCCGGTGCGAAAGGCCGCGTGGCGGCGGTGGAAGTGCTGCTCAACTCCCCCTTGATTTCTGAATTGATTTTGCGCGGCGACATTCACGGTGTGAAAGAAATCATGGCCAAATCGCGCGATATCGGCATGCAAACATTCGACCAGTCGCTGTTTGATTTGTATGAGGCTGACTTGATTACCTATGACGACGCCCTGAAAAACGCCGATTCGGTGAACGACTTACGCCTGCAAATCCAGCTCAACAGCAAAAAAACCGGCACCGCCGGCAGCGGAGGCAGCATCGACGGCCTGGCGATTGTCGATTTTGCCGACGAAGAGCAGAAAGAAGAGCAATAACCCGTATGCTATATTTCAGGCTGCCTGAATGCAAGGCAGCCTGAAAAAACCAATCCCGTTTGTTTTCGCTTGCCCACCCCGAATCTCGATTCGGGGTTTTGTTTTGCCTGTGGCTACGGGTTTCTATTTGCGTGATGAGACGTTTTTCAGGCAGCCTGAAAGCCGCTTTGTCTTTTGGGCGCGATATTTTATCCGTTTGTCCGGCTGCTTTTGTGCTGAAGTTCTATGATGCGTATCAATTGCAAATTCTTGCAAAGAAAAAGCGCTTGTGTTGAAATGCAGACGCGCAGATGCGGTTTTCTGCGTATAACCATCAGTAAAACAATCGATTGTGCTTACAATCAGAAAAGAGGAAATCATGAACGACGCAAATTGGATCCAAGTGCTCAACGAGCTGGTCGATAAAATCAGCACCCGGGTATGGGGGCCGTATATGCTCACGCTGCTGGTCGGCACCGGCATTTTGTTTACTTTCAGGCTGGCTTTTCTCCAGTTCCGCCTGCTGCCTTATGCGCTCAAGCAGGCTTTTGTGCCGCATAAATCGTCGGCCGACCACGAGGGCGACGTTTCTCATTTTGGTGCCCTGATGACCGCGCTTTCGGCCACCATCGGCACCGGTAATATCGCCGGCGTTGCCACCGCCGTTGCACTGGGCGGGCCGGGCGCGGTGTTTTGGATGTGGATGACCGCGCTGGCGGGCATGGCCACCAAATATGCCGAAGGCGTGCTGGCGGTGAAATACCGTGAGACCAACAGCCGCGGCGAAATGTCCGGCGGGCCGATGTACTACATTGAAAAGGGCATGAGGCAAAAATGGCTGGCAGTGCTGTTTGCCCTGTTTGCCGTGCTCGCGTCTTTCGGCATCGGCAGCTCGGTGCAGTCCAACTCCGTGGCCGATGCCGTTTACCACAGCTTCAACATCGACCCGCTGTGGACGGGCGTTTTCCTAACCGTCTTTACCGGCGTCGTCGTGCTCGGCGGCATCCGCTGGATTGCCACCGCATCGTCTTTCATCGTGCCGCTGATGGCTGTCGGCTATGTGCTGGGCGGACTGGCGGTGCTGGCCTACAACGTCGAACTCTTCATTCCCGCCGTCAAAATCATCCTGAACGACGCCTTTAGCGCATCGGCCATCGGCGGCGGCGCCATCGGCACCATGATCCGTTACGGCGTGGCGCGCGGTGTGTTTTCCAACGAAGCCGGTATGGGTTCCGCGCCGATTGCCGCCGCCGCCGCCCGTACCGACCACCCCGTGCGCCAAGCACTGGTTTCGATGACCGGCACCTTTCTCGACACCATCGTCGTGTGCAGCATCACCGGCATCGTTTTGGTGATGGGTCTGATCAAAATGAAGGTTATTGCCATCAGCGGCGGCGCTTTCCTGCAGCCGATATCCGGCGGTGCATCACTCACCGTTACCACCTTCGATCAAATGCTGCCGGGGCAGGGCGGACTGCTGGTCAGCGTCGGCCTGATGTTCTTTGCCTATTCCACCATTCTCGGCTGGTGCTACTACGGCGAAAAATGCGCCGCCTACCTGCTGGGTGACCGCTTCGTGCCGGTGTACCGCATCATTTATGTCGCCACCGTTATGCTCGGCTGCATGGTGGTGCAAACCGGTAACGAAGCCGGCGATCAGGCCGGCGTGAAGCTGGTATGGAATATCGCCGACACCTTCAACGGCCTGATGGCCGCCCCCAACCTGATTGCCCTAATCTGGCTCTCCAGCGTGGTTGTGGCCGAAACCAAAGACTTTCTCGCCAAACGCAAGTCCGGCGAACTCGAATAGCTTTGCGTTTTAGCTTTTCAGGCTGTTTTCAGGCAGCCTGAAAACTTTTCCGAAGCGTGTGGCACTGAACATTGAAACCCATCCCCAAGCAGCCGCTGCATCGCGCCAACAGGCAGCCTGAAATCCTTTCAGGCTGCCTGTTGTTCCAAACGTCCCAATCCGCCCAAAGCAGCCTGAAAAGCACGGCAGCCGGCACGGGCGCGGTTTCCAAAACCGTCAAAATTTGTTATCTTGCCTCCCTGTTTTCCAACCCGTATCCGCCGCGGGGCGCCGAATTGCGGCCGCCGCGCAGCCTGAAGATTCTATGACAGAGTCCCGCTTTATTCCGCCGCCGTTTCACAACCACAGCCCGCTCACCTGGTATCAGGCCGCCGCCCAGCAGCCCGGCTTTATCAGCGATCCCGCCCAGGCGCGCGCCATCGAATATCTCGACCAGCTGTGGACGGAACTGATGATGTTCAAGCGCAAGCGCAACCGATTTCTCGGTCGCAGCCTGCGCTCGCCGCAAGTGCCCACCGGCCTGTATTTCTACGGCGGCGTCGGCCGCGGCAAAAGTTTCCTGATGGACGCCTTCTACGGCTGCCTGCCGTACCAGCGCAAACGCCGCGTCCACTTTCACGCCTTTATGCAGGAAATCCACCAGCGCATGCGCGAAAAACGCAATACGCCCGACCCGCTCAAAGCCGTTGCCCAAGACATTGCCGTCGAGCTGCGCGTACTCTGTTTCGACGAATTTCACGTCAGCGACATCGCCGATGCCATGATACTCGGCCGCCTGCTGGAAAACCTGTTTGCCGAAGGCGTGGTACTGGTGGCCACATCCAACTACGCCCCGTCCGAACTCTACCCGCAAGGCCAGAACCGCAGCAGCTTTCTGCCCACCATCGCCCTGTTGGAAAAAAAACTCACCGTACTCAATGTGGACAGCGGCGAAGATTACCGCATGCGCACGCTCACGCCCGCCGAAGTGTTTTACGTGCCGGACAACGCCGAAAACGAAGCCAAGCTGGCCGCCCTGTTTGAACGCTTTACCGGCGGCGAAGAAAAGCAGCCTGAAAAACTGGAAATCCACGGCCGCGAACTGACGGCGAAAAAACGCACCGAGCGCGTCGCCTGGTTTGATTTCCGCACCCTGTGCTTCGGCCCGCGCTCGCAGGCCGACTATCTGTGGCTGGCGCAAAACTGCCACACCGTGCTGATTTCCGGCTTTGAAAAAATGACGCCCAACGAAAAAAACGAAGCCCGCCGTCTCACGCTGCTGGTGGACGTGTTTTACGACTACCGCGTCAAAATGTGCATCACCAGCGCCGTGCCGGTGGAAGAACTCTATACCGAAGGCGATTTCGCCCACGAATTCGTGCGCACCGTCAGCCGGCTGGTGGAAATGCAGTCGCAAGACTATCTGGCGCAGCCGCATCTGACGCTGGCGCTTTAAGGCTTTTGCATGGGTGGGCGGCATCTGCCGTTTCCCCCGATACCGAACCCGATTCAAAAGCCGGATAAGCGCAAACCCCAAACCCCAAACCCCAAACACCAAACCCTAAACCCTAAACCCTAAACCCTAAATTTTCAGGCTGCCTGAAACCGCCATCCCGTGTTTCAGGCTGCCTTTTTTGCGAAAACCCCATGATCGAAATCCAATCCCTTACCCTGCAGCGCGGCAGCAAAGTGCTGCTCGAACAAGCTACCGCCACCGTCGCCCCGGGGCGGCGCGTCGGCCTGATCGGCCGCAACGGCACCGGCAAGTCCAGTCTCTTCGCCCTAATCAAAGGCGAAATTTCCGCCGACGGCGGCGAAGTGCGCATTCCCAAACATTGGAAAACCGCCGCCGTGGCGCAGGAAACGCCCGCGCTCGATATCTGCGCGCTCGACTACGTTTTGCAGGGCGATGCCGAGCTGCAGGCTTTTCAGGCTGCCCTGGCCGAAGCCGAAGCGCAGAACGACGGCATCCGCATCGCCGAAATACACGCCAAGCTCGAAGAAATCGACGCCTACACCGCCCCCGCCCGCGCCGCCAAACTGCTGAGCGGACTCGGCTTCGCGCAGGAAGAACACGGTAAGCCGGTCAAAGCCTTTTCCGGCGGCTGGCGGATGCGCCTCAATCTCGCCCAAGCCCTGATGTGCCGCGCCGATTTGTTGCTGCTGGACGAGCCCACCAACCACTTGGATTTGGAAACCGTGCTGTGGCTGGAAAGCCATCTGGCCGCGCTGCCGTGCACCCAAATCATCATTTCGCACGACCGCGATTTTCTCAACGCCGCCACCAACCACACCGTCGAGCTGTCCGGCCGCAAGTTGCACAGCTACGGCGGCAACTACGACTTCTACCTAAAAGAGCGCGCCGCGCGGCTGGCCAACCAGCAGGCCGCCTATGTGAAGCAGCAGGCGCACATCAAACATTTGCAGTCCTTTATCGATCGCTTCAAAGCCAAAGCCACCAAAGCCACGCAGGCGCAGAGCCGCATCAAGGCGCTGGCCAAACTGGAAAAAATCGCCCCCGCCCATCTGGACAGCGAGTTTTCCTTTGAATTTTCCACGCCCGACCATCTGCCCAATCCGCTGTTGAAGCTGGATAAAGTCGATTTGGGCTACGGCGGCGAACCCGTTTTGCGCGGCGTCAGCCTTTCGCTGGAAAACGGCGCCCGCTACGGCCTGCTCGGCGTAAACGGCAGCGGCAAGTCCACCTTTATCAAAGCCCTTTCAGGCAGCCTGAAACCGCTGTGCGGCGAGATTATCCGTTCCGACAAACTCCATATCGGCTATTTCGCCCAACACCAACTCGACACCCTGCGCGGCGACAAAAGCCCGCTGTGGCACATCCAAAAACTCTCGCCCGAAGCCAAAGAGCAGGACATCCGCAATTTTCTCGGCGGTTTCAATTTCGTCGGCGACGCCGCCCTGCAAGCCGTCGCCCCCTTTTCCGGCGGCGAAAAAGCGCGATTGGCACTGGCGATGCTGGTATGGCAGAAACCCAATCTGCTGCTGTTGGACGAACCGACCAACCATCTCGATTTGGACATGCGCCACGCGCTCACCCTTGCGCTGCAGAGTTTTCAAGGCGCGCTGATCCTGGTATCGCACGACCGCAGCCTGATCGAAGCCACCACCGACCAGTTTCTGCTGATCGACGCAGGCAGTCTGAAACCCTTCGACGGCGATTTGAACGACTACCGTCAATGGCGGCTCGAGCGCGAAAACGCCGCATCCACCCCCGCCGCATCCGCACAGACCCAAAGCCGTAAAGATGCCAAACGGCAGGAAGCGCAAATGCGCCAAGAGCGCGCACGGCGCAGCAAGCCGCTGTTGCAAAAAATCGAAAAAGCCGAAAAAGAAATGGCGGCGCTGCAAAGCCAACAGGCCGCCGCCGAAGCATTTTTGTCGCAAGAAAGTGCCTATTTGCCGGAAAACAAGGCAAAATTGCAGCAAACACTCGCCGATGTGGCGGAAATCAAAGTAAAATTAAGTGAACTGGAAGAAAGCTGGCTGCAATGGCAGCAGGATTTGGAAACGCTGGAAGCCGCGCTGGCGGCAGAATTCGATAATTTCTAAACACTTTCAGGCAGCCTGAAAAAATGTAAAAAAGATAAGGAAGTCAGTCTATGAACAGGAAAACAAGCAGCCTTTTAATCGCTTTGGCGCTGCTGGCCGGCGCCGCCCATGCCGATGTGCGCAGCTGCGGCCCGGGCTGTTATACCGACAGCCCCAAACGCGGCGGCGGCAAAGTCAAACTGGCCAAAATCGGCAGTTATACCGCAGTTGAAGTAAGACGCGAACGCGCGCCCGAAGCTGCTCCCGAAGTTGCCGCCGCACCGGCCGCCCAGCCGGCTACCCGCCAGGTTGCCGCCAGAGTGCCGGTAGCGCCGCGCCGCAGCGTGCCGGTGGCAGCCGCCAATCCGGTTCCGGCCGTGGCTGCCGCACCGGCAACCGTGCCTCAGCGTCTGAACCCGCAACGTGCCAATACCCGCCGCACCATTCTGGAGCAGGAATTGAACAACGAGCGCAATGCCTTGGCCGCCGCGCAAAAAGCGCTGGCTGAAGGCCGCGCGGTCAATAAGCAGTCCGATGCCGGCCATCAGGCGCGCGTACGCCAACTGCAAAGCGCGGTGTTCGACCGCGAGCAGAATATCCAGGCTTTGCAGCGCGAACTCGGCCGGATGTAGGCAGCCTGAAAAGCTCAAACAAGCTGCAAACTGCATCTTTCAGGCTGCCTGAAGATTCAGTTTGCGGCTTTTTTGCGGCAGTTTTCAGGCAGCCTGAAAAGTTTTTCGAGGCAGGATAGGCAGCAGTTGCCGCCGTTTGCGGCAGATTGTGGCAAAAAATGCCGGATTGCCGCACAAATGTCTAACGAGCGGCATCGCTAAAGCGGCGGGCGATTGTGCTTTAATTAACGTTAGATTATGATAAGAAAGCGTTGTTTGCCGTTTTCAGGCTGCCTGAAATGGTCTGAAAGGTGCGATAAAAACAGCTAAATAAAGGAGGAGCAAATCATTATGGCGCAAGTCAATCTGGATAAAACCGATTTGAAAATCCTGCAGGTTTTGCAGGAAAACGGCCGCTTAAGCAATGTCGAATTATCCGAGCGGGTGGCCTTGTCGCCCTCACCGTGCCTACGGCGCTTAAAGCAGCTGGAAGACCAGGGCGTGATCCAAAGCTATGCCGCACTGCTAAAGCCCGCGCGGCTGGGGCTGAATCTGCAGGTTTTTATCCGTGTCAGCATTGAAAAAACGCAAGAAGCGCGCGAAAAATTTTCCGAAGCGATGCAGTCTTGGCAGGAAGTGCTCGGCTGCTACGCGCTCACCGGCGAGTCCGACTATATGCTGCACGCTTTTTTTACCGATATGGACGCATTTTCCCATTTTGTTTTGGATGTGCTGCTGTCTCACTCTTATGTGCAGGAAGCCCGTTCCAGCTTTGTGCTGAAAGAGATCAAAAACACCACTGCCCTGCCTTTGGGGCATCTTTAAAAAAGAGACTTGCAGTCTCTTTTTTATTTTTTCAGTCTGCCATATAAAAAACATTTCCTTTTTCGATATGGATTTGTGCTTTGGCGGGTAGTTTTATTGTTGAGTAGTAGTTGACCGGATTGGTTTGGGTGGGTATGATTGCGGTCTTTCGCTGCTTCTGTGGCGACGTTCTT
>NZ_JAPHVK010000010.1:0-93165 GCF_028680565.1 Kingella sp. SNUBH-2017 | reverse complement strand
GCAAATCCTAAAATCTACATATCTTGTCTTATCCGTCGCAGTGTGAGACCAAAGGCACTCACACTTATCGGTAATCTGTCTGTTAAAGAACGTCGCCACAGAAGCAGCGAAAGACCGCAATCATACCCACCCAAACCAATCCGGTCAACTACTACTCAACAATAAAACTACCCGCCAAAGCACAAATCCATATCGAAAAAGGAAATGTTTTTATAAGGCAGCCTGAAAAACTTTCGGCACCACCGGAAAACCAGGCTTCGGCTATAATTCGCGCTTTTTGTTTCGGCGGAATTTCACCATGACCCACATCCACATCATCGGCATCGGCGGCACCTTTATGGGAGGGCTGGCCGCGCTGGCCAAAGAAGCCGGATTCACCGTTACCGGCTGCGACGCCAAAATGTATCCGCCCATGAGCACCCAGCTCGAAGCGCTGGGCATCGCCGTGCACGAAGGCTTCGATGCGGAACAACTCGACCATTTTGCCGCCGATATTTATGTGATCGGCAACGTCGCTAAACGCGGTATGCCCGTGGTCGAAGCCGTTTTGAACCGCGCGCTGCCCTACACCTCCGGCCCGCAGTGGCTGGCGGAAAACGTGCTGGCCGGACGCTGGGTGCTCGGCGTTGCCGGCACCCACGGCAAAACCACCACCGCCTCCATGCTCGCCTGGGTGCTCGAATACGCCGGACTCGCCCCCGGCTTTCTCATCGGCGGCATCCCGCAGAACTTCGGCATTTCCGCCCGCCTGCCGCAGGCGCCGCGTCTTGATCCCGCATCGCAGTCGCCGTTTTTCGTGATCGAAGCCGACGAATACGACACCGCATTTTTCGACAAACGCAGCAAATTCGTCCACTACCGCCCGCGCACCGCCGTCCTCAACAATCTCGAATACGACCACGCCGACATTTTCCCCGACCTTGCCGCCATCCAAACCCAGTTCCACCATCTCGTCCGCACCGTGCCCGAGCAGGGCCTGATTGTATGCAACGGCCGCGAAGGCAGCCTGAAAACCGTATTGGCACAAGGCTGCTGGACGCCCGTCGAATACTTCGGCGGCGACGGCAGCATCTGGCAGGCAGGCGAAGCCGACGCAGACGGCGCGTTCGACATCCTGTTAAACGGCCAATCAGTCGGTCGCATCGCCTGGGATCTGATGGGCGGCCACAACCGCCTGAACGCCCTGGCTGTTGCCGCCGCCGCCCGCCACGCCGGCGTGGATGTGCAGACCGCCTGCGAAGCCCTGTCCGCCTTCCAAAACGTCAAACGGCGCATGGAAATCAAAGGCAGCGTGCGCGGCATCACCGTGTACGACGACTTCGCCCACCACCCCACCGCCATCGCCACCACCGTCGGCGGCCTGCGCCAGCGCGTCGGCAGCGCGCGCATCCTCGCCGTGCTCGAACCGCGTTCCAACACCATGAAACTCGGCACCATGAAAGCCGCCCTGCCCGCCAGCCTGGCCGACGCCGACCAAGTGTACTGCTACGGCGGCGGCGTCGATTGGGACGTCGCCCAAGCGCTCGCCCCGCTCGGTGCCAAACTCCACGCCGAAAACGACTTTGAGCGCCTGGTCGAAACCATCGCCCGCAACGCGCAAAGCGGCGACCACATCCTGATTATGAGCAACGGCGGCTTTAACGGCATCCACGGCAAACTGCTGGCACAGCTTGCCGGACAGGCAGCCTGAAAAGCCAAAAGCAGCCTGAAAGCCCAAAGGCAGCCTGAAAAGCCAAAGAGTCCGCAGAAGCTATCTGCTCAAGTTCTCGTAAACGGCAAAGCCGATAATCAGGACAAACAGCACCGCCAGCAGCAGCATAGGTTTGGATATCGGCGTCCTGACCATATTAGGCGCAAAACCCACGCGCTTTTGGGCGCGGCGGCGCAGAAAATGCGGCAGCAGCAACACGCCCGCCAGGTAAACCATCAGAATGGCGGCATAGCCCTTGTCCTGCGCCCCCGGGATGCTGCCGATAAGCACCAGACACGCTGCGAATCCCAAAGCAACGCCGGCTGCAAAACCCCACACCCGCATCACCTGCGGCCAGTGGATCGGCAGTTTTTGATAATGGTAGAGACTGCCGCCGGCTAAAAAAGAAGACTCGGTTTGTATGATTCTGGCGCTATACAAAGGGATCACCGGCACAAACGCCAGAATAATCCAATAAGTTGTCAGGTAGGTGCCGTCGGGCTGATAGTCGCACTCACCGTAAAACGTTGTGCCGAAGCCGTTAATAGAAGACATAATTCCCCATTCTGAAATTCAAGTTTGAACACCTTTACAGGCAGCCTGAAAGCGCAAAAGCGGCGATTTTAGCCGATTCGCCGACACAGGCACACCAATACGCATAATGCCGGCAGCCTTCGCGTCCCACTGCCCGGACAAATCCTTCGGCAGACGCAAGGCAGCCTGAAAATAAAAAACACATGAACCCCACCACCACCGTTTTTTCCATCGACTACGAAGCGCGCGGCATTGCCCGCCCCGAAGGCAAAACCACTTTTATCCGCCACGCGCTGCCGCAGGAGAAGGTGCGCTATCGGGTCGGCACCGCCAAAGCCGCGTTTGACGAAGCCGATGCGCTGGAAATCCTACAGCCGTCGCCCGAGCGCCGCGCTGCGGCCTGCCCGCACTATCTGGAATGCGGCGGCTGCGCGCTGCAGCATGCGTCTTTTGATGCCCAGGTCGCCTTCAAACAGCGGATTTTTGAAGAACAGCTTGAGCGCATCGGCAGGCTGCGCCCCGAAACCATATTGCCGCCGGTTTACGGCCGGCCGTGGCACTACCGCAGCCGCACCCGCCTGAATGCGGTGGACGATGGTCGCGGCGGGCTGCTGCTCGGTTATCAGGCCAAACGCAGCCGGCGTATTGTCGCCATCGACAGCTGTCCGGTGCTGCCCGAGCAGGTTTCAGGCAGCCTGAAAGATTTGAACGCGGCGCTGCAGAAGCTGCACCGCGCCGCGCCCGCCGCCGGCATCGAAGCGCTGGAAATCTGCGCCGGCGAACAGGCAACCGCCGTCAATATCCGTAGCCGCAAGCCGCTACCCGCCGCCGCGCTGGCGGCGTTTGCCGGCAGCCTGAAAACCGGCTGGCAGCTGTGGCAGCAGCACGGGCGCAATCCGCCGCAGCCGCTCTCGCCCGATGCGCCGCCGCTCGACTACCGCCTGCCGGAGTTCGGCCTGACCATGCCTTTCCGGCCGGGCGACTTTACCCAAATCAATCTGCCGCTGAACCGGCTGATGGTGTCGCGCGCTTTGTCGCTGCTGGATGTGCGGCCGCATGAAACGGTAATCGACCTGTTTTGCGGGCTGGGCAATTTCAGCCTGCCGCTGGCGCGCCAAGCGGAGCGGGTGCTGGGCGTGGAAGGCTCGCGCGAGCTGACGCGCCGCGCGGCAGACAATGCCCGCGCCAACGGCATCGGCAACGCCCGTTTCGTCTGCGCCGATTTGTTTGACACCGACGAAACCGTGGTCAAAAGCTGGGGGCGGGCGGACAAAATGCTGATCGACCCGCCGCGCGCCGGCGCTTATGCGGTGGTGCGCGCGCTGCACGCGCCGTTTCTGCCGCAGAAAATCGTGTATGTGTCGTGCAATCCGGCCACTTTCGCCCGCGATGCGGCGGTGCTGGCGGCCAAAGGCTACCGCCTGCGCTCGGCCGGCATCGTCAATATGTTTCCGCAAACCGCGCATGTGGAAGCGGTCAGCCTGTTTGAACTGGGCTGAAACGCGCTGCCGTTCGGCGCTCCGTCGAGCATGACGGCGCCGGCGGTCTTCTTTATCATGGCCGCATTCGGCAAAACTTTCAGGCTGCCTGAAAGCCGGATAGCGAAATTAAGATTGTTATAGTATAATGCCACGAAACGCGTTTCGCGTCCGCGGCAGCCTGAAAATGTTAATCCGCAAGGAGAGCATGATGAAAGCAAAAGCTAGTGCTGCCGCACCGTTGCGGCGGCGAAGGAGCCGGCGATGAACGGTTTGGACCGCAATATCGGCTCGCTGCTGGAGAGCATCCCGCTGGCGCCGCAATGGGTTAATTCGCTGCTGCTGTTGGCGGCGGTGGTGTGCGGACGGCTGGTGTGGCTGCGGCTGCGTTTTCGCCAGCATCCCGAGTTTCCCATCGAAGAAAAACGCCGTTTGGTGGTGGTCAGCCGCAATATGGCTTTTCTGGCGGCGGTGTTCGGGCTGTTTTTGATTTGGGCGGCGCAGATTCAGAGTTTCGCCCTATCGATGGTGGCGCTGGCCGCCGCTACCGTGCTGGCAACCAAAGAGCTGATTATGTGCCTTTCCGGCAGCCTGCTGCGGGCGGTGAACAAGCAGTATTCGGTGGGCGACTACATCGAAATCGGCCATCTGCGCGGGCGGGTGGTGGACATCAATCTGTTTTCCACGCTGATGATGCAGATCGGCCCCAACCCGCACATCGGCAATATGTCGGGCAAAACGGTGTCTTTCCCCAACAGCCTGCTGCTGAGCCAGACCATCCAGCGCGACAACATTCTGGGGCGCTACGTCGTCCACAGCTTTGATATTCCGGTGCCGATCCGCCTGGATTCCGACGCCATCGTGCCGCGGCTTTACACCGTGCTTGACGCCTACTGCGCGCCCTATGCCGCCGAAATCGGCCGCCATCTGGAAGAAGTCCAGGCACAAAAGCTGTTTATCACCCCCGCCGTGCAGCCGCGCATCGGCCGCGTGCCGCACGACGACAAGGTTTATATCCTTGCCGTGCGTTTCGCTTCGCCGGTGGGCAAGCGCGCCGAAATCCAGCAGGCAGTGCTCGACGAATTTATCCGCGTGCAATACCGCCTGCTCAACGGCATCGGCGAAACGCCCGATCCAAACTGAACGCCGTCTGCGTTTTCAGGCTGCCTGAACGCCGCAGGCAGCCTGAAAACGTTTTTAGCATGCGTCAAACCTTTCAGGCTGCCGCGTTTTTTCCGCGCGCACATTCCGTGCCGCGCTTTTTGTTTCCCAACGTTTACTTGAAGAAGGAGATAACGATGTCCCGACACACATTCAAACTCGGCCTGATGGCCGCGCTGTTTTCAGGCTGCCTTTACGCCGCACCGCCGGCCGAGCCGCTGCAAGTTGTCAGCAGCTTCAGCATTTTGGGCGACGTGGCCAAGCAGATCGGCGGCGAGCGCGTCAGCGTCAGCTCGCTGGTCGGCCCCGACCAGGACGCCCACGCCTACCAGCTCAACAGCGGCGATGCCAAAAAAATCGCCACCGCCAAACTGGTGCTGCTCAACGGCCTGGGCTTGGAAAAAGCCGATGTGGTGCGGGCGGTCAAACAAAGCAAAGCCCAATACGCCGAAGCCACTGCCGGCATCAAACCGCTGCCGGCCGAAGAGCATGAGCATGAGCACGAACACGGCCATGATCACGAGCATGAACACGAAGGCCACGACCACGGCCACCACCATCACGGCCAGTTCGACCCCCACGTTTGGCACGATCCGGTTTTGATGCAGAAATACGCCGCCAACGTCGCCCAAGCGCTGATGAAGGCCGACCCCGCCGGCAAAGCCTATTACCAGCAGCGCTTTAAAGCCTATTCGCAGGAATTGGTCAAACTCGACGCCTACGCCCGCCGCGAATTTGGCGCCGTCCCTCAGGCCAAACGCAAAGTGCTGACCGGCCACGATTCCTTCTCCTATCTGGGCAAACGCTACGGCATCACTTTTCTGGCACCGCAGGGCGTCAGCACCGAAAGCGAGCCGTCCGCCAAAACCGTGGCCGCCATCATCCGCCAAATCCGCCAGCAGGGCGTTAAAGCGGTGTTTGCCGAAAACATCAAAGACAACCGCATGATCGAACGCATCGCCCGCGAAACTCAGGCCAAAGTCGGCGGCAAACTCTATTCCGACGCCCTTTCCAAAGGCGCGCCGGCAGCAACCTACACCGAACTCTTCCGCTATAATGTGCGCACCCTGTCCGGCGCCATGAAGTAAACCGCCCGCAGCCCAAACAAGGCCCGGACCAAGCCGTTCGGGTCTTTTTTTGTTTTCAGGCTGCTTTTCCCATTTGATTTTCAGGAGCTTTTATGATGTCTGCCAAACTCTTCTCCCTACTGCTTGCCGGCACCCTTACCCTCAGCATCGCCACCCCTGCCGCTGCCGAACTGCGCCGCCACTCGGGCGAACAGCCCCGCAAAACCCAAACTCACCAAGGGCGGCAGGACGGCAGCAGCATCCAACGCGCCGTTGTGATCAAAGAAAACGACACCCGCCGCGGCATCGACGCCGAAAATGCCTGGATTGCCAAAAACCTGCCCGGCCACCAAAAAATCGGCCAAGCGCTCGTTCAGGGCGAAGGCGGCAAAGGCATCTACGACCGCATCGACCTGCAGGCTCCCGATGGCAGCCGGCACAGCATTTATTTCGAAATCAGCAGCTTCTTCGGCAAAATCAACGGCAAGCTTATGATGTAAACCAACAGGCAGCCTGAAAAGCGTTTTTCCCTTTTCAGGCTGCCTGAATTTTTCCTATTCCTTTTTATTCCCACAGGATTATCCCCATGAAAGGCATCATCCTTGCCGGCGGCTCCGGCACCCGTCTCTACCCCATCACACGCGGCGTTTCCAAACAACTGCTGCCCGTGTACGACAAACCGATGGTCTACTACCCCCTGTCCGTGCTGATGCTTGCCGGCATCCGCGACATCCTCGTCATCACTACCCCCGAAGACAACTCCGCCTTTATCCGCCTGCTCGGCGACGGCAGCCGCTTCGGCGTGCGCATCAGCTATGCCGTCCAGCCTAGCCCCGATGGTCTCGCCCAAGCCCTGATCATCGGCGAAGAATTTATCGGCGGCGACAACGTATGTCTGGTGCTGGGCGACAACATCTTCTACGGCCAGTCCTTCACCCAAACCCTACGCCAGGCCGCCGCCAGAGAACACGGCGCCACCGTTTTCGCCTACCAAGTGCGCGACCCCGAACGCTTCGGCGTCGTCGAATTCGACCAAAACTTCAAAGCCCTCTCCATCGAAGAAAAACCGCTCAAGCCAAAATCCGACTGGGCAGTAACCGGCCTTTATTTCTACGACCACCGCGCCGCCGAATTTGCCAAACAAGTCAAACCCTCCGCACGGGGCGAGCTCGAAATCACCACCCTCAACCAAATATACCTCGAAGACGGCAGCCTGAACGTACAGCTTTTAGGGCGCGGCTTCGCCTGGCTCGACACCGGTACCCACGAGAGCCTGCACGAAGCCGCCGCCTTCGTGCAAACCGTGCAAAACCTGCAAAACCTGCAAGTCGCCTGCCTCGAAGAAATCGCCTGGCGCCAAGGCTGGCTCAGCACCGCCCAACTCGAAGAACTCGCCCGGCCGATGGCGAAAAACGAATACGGCCAATACCTGCTGCGGCTGTTGGACGGCAGGCACTAACCCGCCCTCAGACTGCCTTTACCCCAAAAGGCAGCCTGAAAAAAACATCCCACCATTTTCAGGCTGCTTTTCCACTCCGCCAAAGCAGCCTGAAACCTTAACAGCCCGTTTTCAGGTAGACTCCCGCCCGCGAAATACCAAAGGACAAATCTGTGAACATCCTTCTTACCGGCGCCGACGGCCAAGTCGGCCGCGAACTTGCCGCCCGTCTGCGTCATCGCGCCAACCTGCTTGCCGCCAACCGCGCCGCCCTCGACATCACCGACCGCAACGCCGTGTTTCAGGCTGCCTCATCCTTCCGCCCCGAGCTGATTATCAACGCCGCCGCCTATACTGCCGTGGATAAAGCCGAGAGCGACGCCAACACCGCCTACGCCGTCAACCGCGACGCCGTGCGCCATCTGGCCGAAGCCGCCGCCGCGCACGGTGCCGCCGTTCTCCACATTTCCACCGACTACGTTTTCGACGGCGCCGCCGACGCCCCCTACCACGAAACCGACCCCGTCAACCCGCAAAGCGTTTACGGCAAAAGCAAGCTCGCAGGCGAAGAAGCGCTGGCCGCCGCCTGCCCGCGCCACATCATCCTGCGCACCGCCTGGGTGTTCGGCGCGCACGGCGGCAACTTCGTCAAAACCATGCTCCGCCTCGGCCGCGAGCGCGACAGCCTCGGCATCGTTGCCGACCAATACGGCGCGCCCACCCCTGCCGCCGCCATCGCCGACGCCCTCGTTGCCATCGCCGACGCCGTCCACCAACCCGGTTTTGCCAACTGGGGCATCTACCACTACTCCGGCAGCCCCTACACCAGCTGGCACGGTTTTGCCGAACGGATTTTTCAGGCTGCCGCCGCACAAGGCATCCTGCCCGCCGTGCCGCAGCTCAAAGCCATCGCCACCGCCGACTACCCCACCCCCGCCCGCCGCCCCGCCAATTCGCGGCTGGACTGCGGCAAAATCCAAAACACTTTCGGCATCAAACCGGCCGACTGGCAGGCGGCGCTGGCCGATTTGAAACCTTACCAAACAAGCATTTAAAACAAGATTGGAACCCACCGCATGAACATCCTTCCCACCGCCCTGCCCGATATCAAACTGCTCGAGGCGCAGGTTTTCGGCGACGAGCGCGGCTTTTTTATGGAAACCTTCCGCGACCAATGGTTTCGCGAGCACGTCTGCGATCGCGGCTTCGTGCAGGAAAACCACAGCAAATCCGCTATCGGTGTACTGCGCGGCCTGCACTACCAGCTGGAAAAACCGCAAGGCAAGCTGGTGCGGGTGGTGGCCGGCAGCGTGTTTGACGTTGCTGTCGATCTGCGCCGCTCTTCGCCCACATTCGGCCGTTGGGCGGGCGCGGTGCTGTCGGCCGAAAACAAGCGCCAGCTGTGGATACCCGAAGGCTTTGCCCACGGCTTTTATGTGCTGGAAGACAATACCGAATTCGTTTACAAATGCACCGATTACTACCACCCGCAGTCGGAACACTCGCTGCTGTGGAACGACCCCGCGCTCGGCATAGACTGGCCGCTTTCGGGCGAACCGCAGCTTTCCGCCAAAGACCTGGCGGGCAAACCGCTCGCCCAAACCGCTTTGTTTGAATAAACCATGAAACTCATCATTCTCGACCGCGACGGCGTAATCAACCAAGACCGCGACGACTTCGTCAAATCCGCCAACGAATGGGTGCCGCTACCCGGCAGCATGGACGCCATCGCCTTTCTGACCCAGGCCGGCTACACGCTGGCGGTGGCCACCAACCAGTCGGGCATCGGCCGCAAGTTTTTCACCATGCAGACGCTCAACGAAATGCACGCCAAAATGCACAAGCTGGTGCAGTCGGCCGGCGGCGAAATCAGCGGCATCTGGTTCTGCCCGCACACCAACGCTCACAACTGCGGCTGCCGCAAACCCAAGCCGGGCATGATTGCCGATATTCTCGAGCGCTTTCAGGCTGCCCCTGCCGAGAGCTGGATGGTGGGCGACAGCCTGCGCGACTTGGAAGCGGGCGCCGCCGCCGGCTGCAAAACCGCGCTGGTGCTCACCGGCAAGGGTAGGAAAACCCAGGCCGAGTCGGCCGGCAAACTGCCGCCCGATACGCTGGTATTCGACGATCTGCTGGCTTTTTCGCAGTTTCTGATTAAGGCGCCGGCCGCGGAAACGGCGTAAACGCAAAACGCGGCAGGCAGCCTGAAAAGCGGGCGCGCTTTGTCCGGCGCCAGGGTGTGTTGGCAATCGGCTTGCGAAGCGGTTTTTTAAGTAAAAATGCCCGAATGCAAGGAAAAAAGCGCAGCAAGCTTGGACACCTTGCGCGCATTTTTGACGCGGTAGGCGGGTATTTTTTGCCAAAAACACCGCCGCAATGCCGATTGCCAACACACCCTTTAGAGCACAAACTTAAAACCCGCCGCAAAATGCCGTACAATCGGCATCTTTTGCTTTTCAGGCTGCCTGAACGACGCCGTCCGCCGCGGCAAGCGAAGCCGTTTTGCCTGTTCAGGCTGCCTGTTTGATTGGAAAGTTATCTTTTTTATGCTGCTGTTACGAAACCTGGTTTACTGGCTGATTTTGAGTGTGAGTGCGATTGTGATGTTTGCCTTCGTGCTGCCGGCGATGCTGGTGCCACAGGGGGCGAACAAAATCGGCCGCGCGTGGGCGCGGCTGCTGCTGTGGTCGCTGAAAAACATTGTCGGGCTCAACTACCGCGTCGAAGGGCGCGAAAACATCCCCGCCGAGCCGGCGATTATCTGTTCCAAGCACCAGAGCGGCTGGGAAACGCTGGCGCTGCAGGAAATCTTCCCGCTGCAGGTGTATGTGGCGAAAAAAGAGCTGTTCAAAATCCCCTTTTTCGGCTGGGGGCTGAAAATGGCCAAAACCATCGGCATCGACCGCAAAGCGGGCGTCAAAGCCACTTCGCAGCTGATGGAGCAGGGCTTGGCGCGCAAAAAAGACGGCTTTTGGATTGCGATTTTTCCCGAAGGCACGCGCATCAAGCCCGGCGAGCGCGGCCGCTACAAAATGGGCGCGGCAAAAATGGCGAAGCTGTTTGAAATGGACATGGTGCCGGTGGCGCACAACAGCGGCGAGTTTTGGCCGAAAAATTCCTTTCTCAAATACCCCGGCACCGTTACCGTGCGCATCGGCGCGCCGATCCGCTGGCAGCAGGGCAGCGAAACCGAGCTGATGGCCGAGTGCGAAAACTGGATCGAAAGCCAACAGGCCGAAATCGGCGGCCAAGGCCCCTTCGGCCCCAATCCCGCCTGAGCCCATGCCCGTTTCCCACCGCTTATCCGACGGCAGCGAGCTGGTGCTGCACATCCGCTGCAACACCCGCCGCAACATCATCCTGCGCCCGCACCCCGCCGGCGGGCTGCACATCGGCATTCCGCGCTGGCTCGGCATCACCGAGCTGCGCCGCTGGCTGCAGGAGCACGAGCCGCTGCTGCGGCAAACGCTGGCACGCGCGCCCGACAGCCCGAAGCAGCCTGAAAGCATCTGGCTCGACGGCGAGCAGCTTGCGCTGGCCGGCGGCAGCGGCGTCCCAGCCATCCGCCGCGACGGCAGCCGCCTGCTGCTGCCGGATACCGCCGACACACGGGCGCTGCTGCGCGGCTATCTGCGCGAACAGGCGCCCGATTTATTGTTTCCGCTGTTTGCCGAACGGCTAAGCAGCCTGAAACTTCCGGCCACGCCGGTGCGCCTGTCCGATGCCCGCAGCTTCTGGGGCGTGTGCCGTCCCAGCGGCATCGGTCTCAACTGGCGGCTGGCCGGCGCGCCCGCCTGGGTGCGCGACTATGTGTGCGTGCACGAACTGTGTCATATCCGCCACCCCAACCACAGCCGCGCCTTCTGGCAGGAAGTCGCCCGCCACACCCCGCACACCGCCGCCGCCAAAAGCTGGCTCAAAGCCCACGGCCGCGAACTTTTCGCCTGCGGCTAGGCAGCCTGAAAGCGGTCAAAACCGATTTTCAGGCTGCCTGAGCGCCCAAACAAAGGTTTTCAGGCTGCTTTCGCCGCGCCTGGCGCTTAACGCCGGCAGCCGATTCCCGTACAATCCGCGTTTTGCGGCCGCCGTGCCTTTTTTCCGTTTCTGTTAGGACCTTATCCGCGTGAACAAACCCACCCGCCCCCTGATTCTTCTGCCGCTGGCCGCCGCTCTGGCGCTGGCCGGCTGCAACAAAAAAAACGATACCGACAAACCGGCCGAAGGCAGCTTCGTAACCAAAGTCGAAGTAGTTAAAGGCAACGACCGCGTCGGCATGCTGCTGCCCGATTTTGCCGAATTGGTGGCGCGCGAAGGCGGCTCGGTGGTCAATATCCAGGCGCTGCGCGAAGAAGGCGGCGAAGGCAACAGCGACGGCAGCGCCGAAGACCCGTTTTCCGACTTTTTCAAACGCATCGTCCCCAACCAGCCTGAAGACGGCGACGGCGACGATGCCAACTTCGGCTCCGGCGTCATCATCAGCGCCGATGGCTATATCCTGACCAACGCCCACGTGGTCAAAGGCAAAACCAATATCAAAGCCACGCTCAACGACAAGCGCGAATACCACGCCAAACTCATCGGCGCCGACGACAAATCCGACATCGCCCTGCTGAAAATCGACGCCGAAGACCTGCCGGCAGCCAAAATCGGCAATCCGAACGAGCTCAAATCCGGCGAATGGGTGGCCGCCATCGGCGCGCCCTTCGGCTTTGACAACAGCGTAACCGCCGGCATCGTTTCCGCCAAAGGCCGCACCCTACCCAACGAAACCTACACTTCGTTTATCCAGACCGACGTTGCCATCAACCCCGGCAATTCCGGCGGCCCGCTGTTCAATCTCAAAGGCCAGGTGGTCGGCATCAACTCGCAGATTTACAGCCGCAGCGGCGGCTTTATGGGCATCTCTTTCGCCATTCCCATCGACACCGCGATGAACGTTGCCGAGCAGCTCAAAACCGACGGCAAAGTGCAGCGCGGCCAGCTTGGCGTGGTGATTCAGGAAGTTACCCACGATTTGGCCAAGTCCTTCGGGCTGGACAAACCCACCGGCGCACTGGTGTCCAAAGTGCTGCCCAACAGCCCCGCCGCGGCCGCCGGCCTGCAGGTGGGCGACATTATCCGCGGTGTGAACGGCAAGGAAATCGTCTCCTCCGGCGATCTGCCGGTGATTGTCGGCAGCACCGCGCCGGGCAAGGAAGTCAAACTGCAAATCTGGCGCCAGCGCGCCGAACTTGAAGTCGGCGTAACCCTTGGCAGCGCCGGCGATATCAGCCAGTCGGCCGCCGGCAAGCCCGAAGCTGAAGTATCGGGCGCCGGCAGCGAAAACTTCAACCTGCCCGAAGCCGGGCTGGTGCTCAGCGCCGAAGCCGACGGCCGCATCATCATCGTGCGCACCGACGGCGCCGCCGCCCGCGCCGGTCTGCAGCGCGGCGACGTGATCCGCGAAATCGCCGGCATGGCGGTGCACAGCCGCGAAGAAGTCAGCCAGGCCTTTGCCAAAGGCGGCAAAAACCTGCCGGTGCTGATCCAGCGCGAAGGCACCACCCTGTTTTTGGCGTTGGTGCTGCCCTAAACCGCCGCCGCCCCACCCTTTCAGGCTGCCTGAAACGCAATCCCGCCCCGTTTTCCCTATTGCAAACACCATGACCGACCGCACCCTGATTCTGGCCTCTGCCAGCCCGCGCCGCCGCGAGATTCTCGAAAACCTCGGCTATGCCGTGCGCACCGGCGCCGTTCCCATCGACGAAACCCCGCTTGCCGCCGAAGCCGCCGAACCCTATGTGCTGCGGATGGCGCAGCAGAAAAACCGTGCCGCGCTGGCGGTGCACGGCGACAGCCTGCCGCTGCTGAGCGCCGACACCACCGTCGCCCTCGACGGCCGCATTCTCGGCAAACCCGAATCCGCCGACCACGCCCGCAGCATGCTGCGCGCACTCTCCGGCCGCAGCCATCAGGTGCTGACCGCCGTCTGCGTGCACTACCAGGGGCGCGAACACAGCATCGTGCAAAGCAGCGACGTGCGTTTCAAAGCCCTGTCCGACAGCGAAATCGAGCGCTATATCGCCGGCGGCGAACCGATGGACAAAGCCGGTGCTTACGGCATCCAGGGCGCCGGCGGTATTTTCGTCTCCCACCTTGCCGGCAGCTTTACCGGCGTGATGGGGCTGCCGGTATACGAAACCGTGCGCCTGCTCCAGCACTGCGGCGCCGCCGTACCGCCCTTTGCCTGAAGCCGGACGCACAGGCAGCCTGAAAACTTTTCCCCGCACACACTATGGACATTCTCACCCGCCTGCACAATCTGCCCGCCGGCCGTTTTCATTACCGGCTGCTGCTGTTGGTCGGCATCGGCTGGCTGTTTGACGCGATGGACACCGGCATGGTGTCCTTTGTGCTGCCGGTACTGACCAAACAATGGCAGCTCACGCCCGCGCAGAGTGCGTGGATAGTCGGCATCGCCTTTGCCGGCATGGCGCTGGGGGCGGTGGTCGGCGGCCGCGCGGCCGACCGCTTCGGCCGGCGCAATGTGTTTGCCGCCTCGATGATGGTGTACGGCGCCGCCACCGGCCTGTGCGCGCTGGCGCCGGATGTGGACAGCCTGCTTGTCTGGCGTTTTGCCGCCGGCATCGGGCTGGGTGCGCAGCTGCCGGTGGCGGTGTCGCTGGTGAGCGAATACGCGCCGCCGCAGCTGCGCGGGCGCTTTATCGTGCTGCTGGAAAGTTTTTGGGGACTGGGCTGGCTGGCGGCGGCGCTGGCGTCTTATTTCCTGATTCCGCGCTACGGCTGGGCCAGCGCCTTTGCCCTCGGCGCGCTACCGCTACCCTATGCGTTGTGGGTGCGCACGCGGCTGCCAGAATCGGTGCCCTATCTGCTTGGCCGTGGCCGCGTGCAGGAAGCGCACGAAATTGTCTGCCGCATGGAAGCGGCTGCCGGCAGGCAGCCTGAAAGCCGCGCCCTGGCCGCCGTGCCGCCCGCCGTCGAGCCGCCGCGTTTTGCCGAACTGTGGCGGCCGCCCTTTGCCCGCCGCACGCTGATGCTGTGGCCGGTGTGGTTCGGCATCGTCTTTTCCTATTACGGCATTTTTACCTGGCTGCCCAAGCTCCTGGTCGGCCAAGGGCATACCGTCGTCCAAACCTTCGAATACATGCTGGTGCTGATTACCGCCCAGCTGCCCGGCTATTTCGCCGCCGCGGTGCTGGTGGAAAAAATCGGCCGCAAGGCAACGCTCGCACTGTTTCTCGCCGCCTGCTCGCTGTGCGCGTGGCGCTTTGGCGGCGCCCAGTCTGCCGATGCCGTACTGGCGTGGGGCGCGGCGATGTCCTTTTTCAACCTCGGCGCCTGGGGCGTGCTCTACACCTACACGCCCGAACTCTACCCCGTGCGCTTTCGCGCCGCCGGCTCGGGCTGGGCGGCAGCGGCCGGACGGCTCGGCGGCATCGCCGCGCCCTCGGCGGTGGCGCTGCTGCTGCAAAGGCAGAGCGGTTTTGATGCCATTTTCGCCATGTTTGCCGGCGTGATGGCGGCGGTGGTGGTGCTGATTCTGGTACTGGGTGAAGAAACCCGCGGCCGCACGCTGGAAGACATCAGCCACCAGCCTTAAGCCTTTTGCCGCCGGCAAGGCAGCCTGAAAACGCCCGCCGCGTTTTTCAGACTGCCTTGCCGTCTGTTTGACCCGTCTGCGGCTGTGGCAGATTTGCCGCTTTTGCCGCCAAAGCGCCGCCGCCGGCACACAGATGCTTTCAGGCTGCCTGATGTTCGGCTAGAATGCCGCAATTTTGTTTTTCCGCCCGTGCGCGCCCGGCCGCGCCGCCACCAAACCACCGACTGCCCAAACACAAACGCCATGTTCAACTTTATAAAAAACATCTTCAAAGGCAAAGACGAGAAGCCCCAATCCGCCCCGAGCGATCCCGCCCCCGCCGCGCTTGCAGACGAAACCGCCGCCAACACCCCCGCGCAGCCTGAAAACCGCGCCGACGATGCGGCAGACGGCTCCGCCATTGAAACCACCGCCCCAGAGCAGACAGCAGAAGCTGCCGATGGCGAAACCGACACCCCAACCGCTGCCGTTGAAACGGCTGACACCGATACCGCTGACACCGAAGCAGAACCCGTCATCCCCGCCGAAGACCGGCAGCCTGAAAGCCCTGCCGCCGATAGCGCATCATCAGAAACTCCCGTTCCCACTACCGGCGAAACCGCCGCTTCCCCCGCATTCAGCAACTGGGCGCACCCCGATTACAACGCCGCCGCCGGCATCAACCGTCCGGTACGCAGCGACAACGCCGCGCAAACCTGGGCCAACCCGCAAACGCTGTCGCGCAACAATACCGTGCAGACCGAAAGCCGGCCGCAGGCTGCCGATACCGCCGTTCCAACCCCGCAGCCTGAAAACGGTACCGGCGACGATACCACCGCCCAAGCGCCAAGCGCCGCCGACAACCAGCCCGCAGCCGCCGATATTGCCGACACCAAAGAAAACACCGCCGCCAAGCAGCCTGAAACAGAGCAGCCTAAAGCCAAACAGCCCGAATCCGAAACCAAGCAGCCTGAAACAGAAACAAACCAGCCTGAAAAACAAGGCTGGGCGGCGCGACTGAAACAGGGTTTGAGCAAATCGCGCGACCATATGGCCAAGTCGCTGGCCGGCGTATTCGGCGGCGGCAAAATCGACGAAGACCTGTATGAAGAACTCGAAACCGTGCTACTCACCAGCGACATGGGCATCGAAGCCACCGAAGAGCTGATGGAAGAAGTGCGCCGCCGCGTGTCGCTGCGCGGCTTAAGCGACGGCGCCGAACTGCGCGAAGCGCTCAAAGAAGCGGTGTACGAATTGATCAAACCGCTGGAAAAACCGCTGGTACTGCCGGAAAAAGGCCCCTTTGTGATTATGATGGCCGGCATCAACGGCGCCGGCAAAACCACTTCCATCGGCAAACTCGCCAAATACTTCCAGCAGCAGGGTAAATCGGTGCTGCTGGCCGCCGGCGACACCTTCCGCGCCGCCGCCCGCGAGCAGCTGCAGGAATGGGGCGAACGCAACGGCGTAACCGTAATTTCGCAGGCTTCGGGCGACTCGGCCGCCGTCTGCTTCGATGCGGTGGAAGCCGCCAAAGCACGCGGCATCGACATCGTTTTGGCCGACACCGCCGGCCGCCTGCCCACCCAGCTGCACCTGATGGAAGAAATCAAAAAGGTCAAACGGGTGCTGCAAAAAGCCATGCCCGACGCGCCGCACGAAATCATCGTGGTGCTCGATGCCAATATCGGCCAGAACGCCGTTAACCAAGTAGCCGCCTTTGACGACGCGCTGGGACTCACCGGCCTGATCGTAACCAAGCTCGACGGCACCGCCAAAGGCGGCGTGCTGGCGGCGCTGGCAAAAAACCGCGCGATACCGGTGCGCTACATCGGCGTCGGCGAAAAAATCGACGACCTGCGCCCTTTCGACGCCCGCGCCTTTGTCGATGCCCTGCTCGACTAATCTTAAAAAAGCAGCCTGCGTAGCGAAGCGAAGTTGCGAAGCTAAAACCGCAAAACAGGCTTTCAGGCTGCCTGATTGGAAAACCCTTACCCCTATGGCAAAAAGCGCCCCTTCTTTCCGCCCTACCCTACCCTGGCTGCTCGCGCGGCCGGTGCGTTTTGTCGGCTTCGGCTTCGGCTCGGGGCTTGCTCCGGTTGCCCCCGGCACCGCCGGCACCGTGCCGGGCGTGGTGCTGGCTGCGCTGCTGCTGTGGCTGGGCGTCAGCCCTTTTTGGCTGGGCATGCTGTGCGTGCCGCTGTTTTTCATCGGCATCTGGATCTGCAACGAAACCGAGCGCGATTTGGGCGTGCACGACTACGGCGGCATCGTCTGGGACGAAATCGTCGCCATGATGCTGGTGCTGGCCTTTACGCCCGACGGCTGGCTCTGGTGGCTGGCGGCCTTTTTGCTGTTTCGTTTTTTCGACGCCGTCAAACCGCCGCCCATCCGCTGGTTCGACCGCCGCGTTTCCGGCGGCTTCGGCGTGATGCTCGACGACATCATCGCCGCCGTATTCAGCATCATCATCATCGTTTTGTTTGACTGTATTACCGGATAATCCCGCCATGTATGAAGACGAAATCCGCATCCGCGTCGAACCCAACTATATGGCCGCCGAGAGCAGCGCCGCCGCCGAACGCTACGCCTTTTCCTACCGCATCACCATCGAAAACCGCAGCGACTACACCCTGACCCTGCGCAAGCGCCACTGGGAAATTACCGATGCCCACGGCAGCATCGAAAACATCAGCGGCACCGGCGTCATCGGCGAACAGCCGGTGCTGATGCCCGGCGAGAGCTTCGAATACCAAAGCGGCATGCAGCTCACTACCCCGTGGGGCAGCATGCGCGGCAGCTACGAATTTGAAAACGACCTGGGCAGCCGCTTTACCGTCGATATACCCGAAACCGATTTGAAATCGGATACCGTGCTGCAGTAGGCCACCGCCGTTTCATTCGTTTCATTACCCTTTCAGGCAGCCTGAAAACCCTGAAACCGGCTTTTCAGGCTGCTTTTTCCTTTGCAACTACGGAACCGCCATGAATTTCAGAACCGCCATTTTTCCCGTTTGGCTGCTGGCGCTGGCCGGCAGCGCCGGCTCCTTTAGCGGCCAGTACCTGCTGGGCATGAACCCTTGTGTGATGTGCATCGAGCAGCGGCTGGCCATGCTCGCCGCGCTGCTGGTAAGCACCCTGCTGCTGATTCTGCCGCCGCGCTGCCGCCGCGTGCAGCTGCTATCCGGCCTGATTACCGCCCTGCCCGCCGCCTTCGGCCTGTATGTTGCCGTCAAACAAAGCCATCTGCAGACCCTGCCCATCGGCGCCCAGCCTTCCTGCGGCGCGCCGTGGGCCTTCCGCCTGCGCGACTGGCCGCTGTTTGACTGGTTCGAACCGGTTATCCGCGGCGACGGCGCATGCGGCGAAGTCTATACCATGCTCGGCATCCCCCTGCCCTGGCTCAGCGCCGCGCTGTTTTCGCTGATGCTCGCCGCCCTTGCCTTCGGCCTACTGCGCGGCAAAAAGCGTTAAACCGCCGGCACCAAAACTTTCAGGCTGCCTTCGGATCAAGGCAGCCTGAAAGTTTTTATTGATACCGATGCCGTCAAACCGCCTACAAGCAGCCTGAGACCTTTGCAAAACCTAAAATAAAATAAGAAATAGTTAAATCATCGTCATTCCCGCGCAGGCGGGAATCTTGGCTGAACTTAATCAATAGATTGTTTTTCCAATAATTTTTGAATATCAAACAAGATTCCCGCCTGCGCGGGAATGACGGCATTTTTTATTTTTCAGGCCGGCTTTGGGATTTTGCAAAGGTCTCAGCCTGAAAGCCCAAGCCCACGCCTATTCCGGCAGCGCGGCCGAACCCATGCGGCGCAAGATGATATTGGTTTTGCTGCGCAGGCGCGGGTCGGACGGATTATCGGCGTAGCGCAGCGGCGCGGGAACGCGGGCGGCCAGCTGGGCGGCCTGGGCTTTGCTCAGGCGGGCGGCGTCGGTGTGGAAAAAGCGCTGCGCGGCGGCTTGGGCGCCGTAAACGCCGTAGTCCCATTCGATTACGTTGAGATACAGCTCGAAAATGCGGTCTTTGTCGGTGGTGGCTTCCAGCATGGCGGTGATGGCGGCTTCTTCGGCCTTGCGCCAGTAGCTGCGTTTTTCGTTGAGAAACAGGTTTTTCGCCAGCTGCTGGCTGATGGTGGAACCGCCGGCGCGCACTTTGCCGCTTTTTTCGTTGCGGCGCATGGCGTTTTTGATGCCGTTCCAGTCAAAACCTTCGTGGCCGGCGAAATTGGCGTCTTCCGACGCAATCAGCGCCTTTTTCAGATTAACGGAAATATGCGGATAGGCCGTCCAGCGGTAGTCGAGCCGCACTTCGGGGCGGGTGTCGGCCAGCTGCGCCATGCGCATGCGCATAAAGGCAGTTTGGTGCGGGGCAACGGCGCGGTAGCTGATAATGCTGCCATAGACATAAACATTAAACAGCACCAGCGCCAGCGGCGGCAGCACCAGCAGTCTGAACAGCCATTTCATTGCGACAACTCCTCGCGCAGCGCGGCGATAACCGGCGCAGTATCGGCACGGAAACCACGCCACAGAAAATAAGATTCGGCGGCCTGCTCCACCAGCATGCCCAGGCCGTCGGCCGCAGCGGCGGCGCCGTTTTCGAGCGCCTGGCGCATAAACGGCGTCGGCTGCGCGGCGTAAACCAAATCATAGGCCAGCAGGCAGCCCGAAAAAATATCGGCCGGCACCGCGGGCGCTTCGCCTTTCAGGCTGCCTGAAGTGGCGTTAATCACAATATCGAAACGGCGGCCGGCCAGCGCGTTTAGCGGCAGCGCTTCGACGGCAAACTCATCGGCCAGCGCCTGCGCCCGCTCGGGGCTGCGGTTGGCGATCAGCACGCTTTCAGGCTGCCCCTGTAGCAGCGGCAGCACAATGCCGCGTGCCGCGCCGCCGGCACCGATAATCAGAATCCGCCGCCCCTCCAGCGCTACGCCGAGATTGTCCGCCAAATCGCGCACCAGGCCGGCGCCGTCGGTATTGTCGCCGCGCACGCGCCAGACTTTGCCGCTTTCAGGCTGCGCGGGCAGGCGGATAAAGGTATTGACCGCCCCCGCTGCACGGGCGCGATCGCTCAATTCGTCGGCATAGCGGCACGCCCATTCTTTAAACGGCACGGTGACGTTCGCCCCCAGCGCGCCCGCGCCGAAAAATGCATCCATGCCGGTGCGAAAGTCCGCTTCATTGGCCGGCAGCGCCAGCGCGCGGTAGTCGATGTCCTGCCCCTGCTGCGCGGCAAACAGACGGTGGATGCACGGCGACTTGCTGTGCGCGACCGGCTGGCCGAACACGGCAAACTGCGCGGAATGTGGCGTTTGCATGCGGACTCCTTATGGTTTGGTTTTCAGGCTGCCTGAAGCATGTGCATGATCAGGCGGATCAGGGTGTCTTTTTGTTTAGGGTCGGACTCGGCGACAAGCAACGTGAGTGCGGCCAGGCCGGTGTCGTTGATGACGGCTTCGCCGCGCGTGTTAAACAAACGCCCGTTGCGGTGCAGGAAATCGGCAAACAAAAATGCGCCGCTGCGTTTGTTGCCGTCTGAAAACGGATGGTTTTTGACGACGAAATACAGAAGGTGCGCGGCTTTGCTCTCGATGCTGGGATACGCCGGTTCGCCGAATACGGTTTGCTCTAAATTACCGAGCAGTGCTTCAAGACCGTCGTCGCGCTCGCGGGCAAACAGCTCGGTGGCTTCGCCGCGCGCCATCAGCTGTTGTTTAAACTCCGCCAAGGCGGCGCGGGCTTCTTCAACAGTAGGCAGCTCGCCGCCTGCTTGGGCTCTGGGTTCGCTGAGCAGGCCTTCGTCGTATTGTTGCAGCCAGAGAAAGGTTTGCGCGTAACGGCCGATGATATCGACCAGCCCGCGCCCGCTCTCGACTGTTAATTCGGGCGAAGCGGCGGTTTTGCGGATAAGGGCGACGGCCTGCTCCAATTCGGCGGCGTTTTGCTGCAAACGGCTTTGGTTGAGCGCGTAGCCTTTGAGCAGGTAGTCTTTCAGGCGGGCGGTCGCCCAGCGGCGAAAGGCGACGCCCTGCGGCGATTTGATGCGGTAGCCAACAGAGATAATCATATCCAGGTTGTAATGTTCAATCTCGCGGTTAACCGAGCGTGAGCCTTCTTGGCGAACTATCCGGAATTTCCGGATAGTTGGCTCTTTCTCCAATTCGCCTTCGGCAAAAGTATTGCCGATATGTTCGTTTATGGTGCGGACGTCTTTACCAAAAAGCTGCGCCATCTGCGCCTGCGACAGCCACACGGTTTCTTGGCCGAAGCGCACTTCCACCTGCGTTTGGCCGTCTGAAGTCTGATAGATTTCGATGGGATTATTCATGGTTCCAACCTTTTTCAGGCAGCCTGAAAACCCGTTCAAGCTGCCTGCGCCTGCGCTTTCAACAGCGGAAAGCCCAGCTTCTCGCGCCCTTCCACATATTTCTGCGCCACGCTGCGGCTTAAGGCGCGGATGCGGCCGATGTAGGTGGCGCGTTCGGTTACGGAAATCGCGCCGCGTGCGTCTAATAGGTTAAACGTGTGGCCGGCTTTGAGTACCAGCTCGTAGGCAGGCAGGGCAAGCGATGCGTCTTCGAGCGCGAGCAGGCGTTTGGCTTGGGCTTCGTAGGCGTTGAACTGCTCGAGCAGCCAGGCGGCGTCGCTGTATTCAAAGTTGTAGGTGGATTGTTCGACTTCGTTTTGGTGATACACGTCGCCGTAGGTCAGGGTTTGGCCGCTTGGTGTTTTTGTCCACACGAGGTCGTAAACGTTTTCCACGCCTTGCAGATACATGGCCAGGCGCTCGATGCCGTAGGTGATTTCGCCGAGCACAGGGGCGCAGTCGATGCCGCCGACCTGCTGGAAATAGGTAAACTGGGTGACTTCCATGCCGTTGAGCCACACTTCCCAGCCCAAGCCCCACGCGCCGAGCGTGGGGTTTTCCCAGTCGTCTTCGACAAAGCGGATGTCGTGGACTTTGGGGTCAATGCCCAGCTCTTTCAGGCTGCCTAAATACAGGTCTTGGATATCGGCGGGCGCGGGTTTGAGCGCGACTTGGAATTGGTAGTAGTGCTGCAGGCGGTTGGGGTTGTCGCCGTAGCGGCCGTCTTTGGGGCGGCGGCTGGGCTGCACGTAGGCGGCAAACCACGGCTCGGGCCCGAGCGCGCGCAGGCAGGTGGCGGGGTGGGACGTGCCGGCGCCCACTTCCATGTCGAAAGGTTGCAGGATGGCGCAGCCTTGGTTTGCCCAATATTGTTGCAGTTTGAAGATGATTTGCTGGAAGGTAAGCATGGGTTTTCTGCCTTGCACGGTCGTCAAAACGGCGCATTTTACTGTGCGGCGGGGGGATTGAACAGCCGCGCCGCTTTCAGGCAGCGTGGCGCGCCGGCAGCGGCGGAAAGTGTAAATTTTCGCCAAGCTTCGTATATAATGGCGCCGATTTTCAACACCCGCCTATTAAGGAAACAGACATGGATTTCGAACAAAAAGACGAAGACCGCAAAAAACGCCGTGCCGCCATCCCTGCCGCCGCCGAAGAAGGCGACAAAACCCAGCGCTTCGGCCTGCTGCTGAGCCTGGGCTTTGCCACCCTGACCGCAATTGCCGTATTGGCGCTGGCCTTTGCCTTCAGCGGCGACGATGAAGGCGACAGCGCCGAGAGCGAGCAGGCTTCCGCCGTTGAAATGATGGAAGACGAAGCAGCCAGCGTCGCCACCGCCATGGCCGAAACCCAAACCGAAGGCATGACCGCCCCCGCCGACACCGCTTCCGAAGCCCAAACCGGCGATGCCGCCGACAGCGCCTCCAACCCCGCCGAAGTAATTCTGGCACCCGAAACCCAAGCCGCCGGCGAAGCGAAAACCGTGGTGGAAAACGGCATTGTCAAATTCTACTTTGCCACCGGCAAAGCCGAGCTGGCGCCCAATTCGCTGGACGCGCTTAAAGACGTGGCCGCCGGCGTGAAAGAAGGAAAAAAAGCCGTGGTTTCGGGCTATACCGACAGCACCGGCAACGCCGAAATCAACGCCAAACTCTCCAAAGAACGCGCCTTCGCCGTACGCGACGCCCTGCTGGCCGCCGGCGTGCCCGAGAGCAGCATCGAACTGCGCAAACCCGCGTCCGATACCGGCAGCGGCAGCAAAGACGAAGCCCGCCGCGTCGAAGTCATATTGGAATAAACCCCGCAACCAAGCAGCCTGAAAACCCGATACCGGTTTTCAGGCTGCCTGATTTGAAGCCTGCCTTTCGACCTTGTCGGCCTGTAATTAAAGCATCGCAGTTTTCAGGCTGCCTAGTTTGCCAAACCAAAACTGCGACTGCGTCTGCCGCAACCCGCCCCAAAGGCAGCCTGAAAACCTCCGACACCGCTCGGAATCCGCCCAAACGGCGTTATTCCCGCGCAGGCGGGAATCTTGTTGCAAAATCGGGCTTCGGACGGCTTTTTTCAGCATGGTCAAATATCAACCCAGATTCCCGCCTGCGCGGGAATGACCTTATTGGAGATTTTATGGTGCATCAAGCCGCTTCAGAAACGGATGGCCGGCAGACCCCGAACCAAGCCGCTACCATCTCCTTCACCATCCGCCCTGCGCACGCCGATGAAGCGCCGGTGCTGGCCGCCATCGAAGCCGCCGGTTTTCCGCCTGCCGAAGCCGCCAGCCTTGAACGCATCAGCGAGCGCCTGCGCGTGTTTCCCGAGCAGTTTTTTGTAGCCGAAGCAGACGGCCGCGCTGTGGGCTTTATCAACGGCTGCGCGTCCGATTTGCCCGAGCTGCCCGACGCCTACTATGCCGATGCCACCCTACACCGCCCGCACGGCCGCTATGCCGCCGTTTTCGGCCTGGTGGTGCTGCCCGAATACCGCGGCCGCGGCATCGCCGCCGCCCTGCTGCGCCACTACACCGACAGCATGTGCGGGCGCGGCAAAGCCGGCGTGATCCTGACCTGCAAAGAACATCTGGTCGATTGGTACGGGCGCTTCGGCTTCCGCAACCACGGCATCGCCGATTCCAAACACGGCGGCGCCACCTGGTACGATATGAAATACATTTGGGCGCCCTAGGCAGCCTGAAAACGGTTTCAGGCTGCCTGACCACCCATCACCAACCCGTTTTACCCGATTAAGGAAACCGCCATGAACAAACTCCTGCTTTCCGCCACTCTCCTGCTCATGCTCTCTGCCTGTGGCGACGAAGCGCACGATGTGCAGTGGTATCTCGACCATCCGGCAGAACACGAAGCGCAGATGGTCAAATGTAAAAACGACCCCGCCAAACTCAAAGACACGCCCGCCTGCATCAATGCAAACGAAGCGGCACGGCAAAAAGTACGCAGCAGCAATATTCTTCAGCAGCCTTACCAACGCAAGAATTAATCCGCAATCCAAGGCAGCCTGAAAACCATCCATCCCGTTTTCAGGCTGCCCATCCCGTTCAAAACCCACCCTTTAAGGAATCCCATGATTACCCCCCTGCTCGCCCTTTCCCCGCTCGATGGCCGCTATGCCGCCTCCGCCGAAGCCCTGCGCCCCGTGTTTTCCGAATACGGCCTGATCAAAGCTCGCGTGCGCGTGGAATTGGAATGGCTCAAAGCGCTCGCCGCCGCGCCGCAAATCGGCGAAGTGGCGCCGTTTTCCGCCGCCACCGTCGCCGAAATCGACGGCGTGATTGACGGCTTTTCCGTGGACGACGCCCAAGCCGTCAAAGCCATCGAAGCGACCACCAACCACGACGTTAAAGCCGTCGAATACTGGCTCAAACAGCGCTTCGCCGCCAACGCCGAAGTGAGCGCCGTAAACGAATTTATCCATTTCGCCTGCACCAGCGAAGACATCAACAACCTGTCCCACGCCCTGATGCTGCGCGAAGCGCGCGATGCCGTGCTGCTGCCCAAATTCGCCGAGCTTACCGCCAAACTGCGCGCGCTGGCGCACGATTTGGCCGCCGTGCCGATGATGAGCCGCACCCACGGCCAGCCCGCCACCCCCACCACGCTGGGCAAAGAAATCGCCAACGTCCTCGCCCGCCTGCAACGCCAAATTGCGCTGCTGGAAAAACAGGAATTCCTAGGCAAAATCAACGGCGCCGTCGGCAACTACAATGCCCATCTCGCCGCCTATCCCGATGTCGATTGGGAAAACCACTGCCGCCAATTCGTCGAAAAATCATTGGGTTTGACCTTCAATCCCTACACCATCCAAATCGAGCCGCACGACTATATGGCCGAGTTTTTCCAAACCATCGGCCGCACCAATACCATTCTGATTGATTTCAACCGCGACGTTTGGGGTTATATTTCATTGGGTTACTTCAAGCAAAAGGTGAAAGAAGGCGAAGTCGGCTCCTCCACCATGCCGCACAAAGTCAATCCCATCGACTTTGAAAACTCCGAAGGCAACCTCGGCATGGCCAACGCCGTGCTCGGCTTTCTCGCCGAAAAACTGCCCGTATCCCGCTGGCAGCGCGACCTGACCGACAGCACCGTGCTGCGCAACATGGGCGTGGGCGCCGGCTACACCCTGCTCGGCTTGAACGCCTGCCTGCGCGGTCTGAACAAACTCGAAGCCAACCCCGCCGCCATCGCCGCCGATCTCGACGCCACTTGGGAACTGCTCGCCGAACCCATCCAAACCGTGATGCGCCGCTACGCTGTACCCCAGGCCTACGAGCAGTTAAAAGCGCTCACCCGCGGCAAAGACGGCATCACGCCCGAAACCCTGCAAGCCTTTATCGCAGGCCTGGCAATTCCCGATGAAGCCAAACAGGCGCTGCTCGCACTCACCCCCGCCGGCTACACCGGCAAGGCCGAAGAGCTGGCGCGGCGCATCTAAAAGGCATCCGGGCAGGCAGCCTGAAAGCCGCCGTCCCAAACAAAAAAAGGCAGCCTGAAAACCTTGACACGGGTTTTCAGGCTACCTTTGGGCTTTGGGGAGCCGAATCAGTTTTCAGGCTGCTTTCGTTCGGCATTACTCTTTACCGATCCGATATTGCCGTCAAGTGCCGTAAATATTTTCAGGCTGCCTTTCCCAACAGGCAGCCTGAAAAGCAAAGGGCACATTCAGAGCCGGCTAGACGTCGTAAGTGCCCATTACCGAAGCACTCGCCAACACATGGCCCTGCATCGCAAAGTGCAAATCGTTAAAACGGAAGCCCTGCGGCAGGTTCAACTTGGTATCGAGCGCATAGACAATCAGCTCGTAGCGGTGGCGGCAGTTGGGCGGCGCCATGCCGCCGTAGGTCGAAGCCTCCTCGATGCTGAGTTTGCCCAGCACGCTCGCCCAACTGTTCGCGCCCTGCACATAATCCGTGGCGGCGATGCTGTCGTTTTCCGCCACCGACGTGCGCGTCAAATCGGCAATCAGCCAATGAATCCACACAAAACCGCTGGCGGTAACGGCATCCTTGTCTTCCAGCACCACGGCAAACGACTGCGTACCCTGAGGCGCGCCGCTGATTTCAAAAGGAATCGAATAAGTCGGCATCCCGTTCGGACTAAACTGCCCGCCCCGCTTGCCGTATTTATCTTCAAACTCACCATTAACAATGGCCGCACTCGTTACTCTCATGGTTTTCTCCTGTCCGGTTACAAACGAAACGACCCTATTCTAACCCAAGGCGTGCCGTCATAGGTTGGATTGATAAACCCAATATCTTGGCAGAATTGAAGGTTTTGTTGGATCATGGCCCAGCCTACGCCTGCTTGCTATCAGATGAACACATTGCCTTACGCCAAAAAACCATCACGATTGCCGCCGCAATGATGATAATTCCGTATGGAATCATACCGTTGCCGTTTTCATATACCGCCCGTCCGCCTGGAAAGCCTGTACGCGCGGTATTGGCAACCGTGTGGCACGCAATCAATACAAATACCGAGCCGCCGCTGCCGTTGTACAGCCATACATAGATAATCCTCACGGCAACCGTCCCTGCCAGCCCCCACGCGATCAGTTCGGCAGGCTGCCCCACGGCAATCATGGACGGCAAATGCCACAATGCCCACGGCACCCCGATAATCAGCGCCGTAACGAGCGGGGTAAAACGCCGTTGCAGGCTTTCCGTAGCGTAGGCGGCATAGCCCAATTCCTCGGCAACTGCCGCGATAAAGAACATGACGAACGCACCGGCAAGCGGCGCAAACGATACGGATAAGGCAGGTATGGCTTTTCCTGTTTGGCGTATCGCGACATAAGTCAGCAGATAAAGCAGGGGAAAAATCAGTATTGCCGTCCAAAAATAGACAGAATGCTTGATCCGCCCGTAATCAAACACACGCCCAAACAGGCTGCGCACCGCCGCCATTCCGCCCTCGCGGTAACGCAACAACGCGGCGGCAACCGTCGGGGTGAGTGCCGCGCCGATGTCGGTCAGCGGCAGATTATCAGGCAGAGGACTGTGTTTGAGAAACAAAGACAGTAGCCAAAACGGCGCGCTCAAAGCGTACACCAGCAAAAAGTATTGCCACGGATGCGAATAACCGGCTGTCGGTTTTTCTGAAGAGGGGATATGCATATTATTCCTGTTCGTTCGGTCAATAAGTTGGCAGGGGAGCAGGTACGGCCTGCTGCATGATGTACAGTATAAAAATATTGCGCGTTTTTTCCAATCATCATGAAAAGCAGCCTGCACTTCGATTTTTGAAAGTGCAGGCTGCTTTCGATACTAGAGAGGTCGTCTGAAAATTATTTTTCAGACGGCTTTGAGATTACGGGTAATATGGGGATTTCGTTGGATCATGACCCAAGCTGCGTTTGCTGCCGACTGAATTACGGCATGGTTTGGAATCATTCGGCAACGACAAAACCGCGTGCGTGCGTATCGCACACACCCTACACCTTAATCTTAAGGTTTGTTTTGCCCGCAGGTAGGGTGTGTAGCGTAGCCACGCACGCGGCTGGCATGTATGCGGTCACAGTTGCCACATTTACTCTTGTTGTATAGGACTATTTCGGTATTTTAGGTACATTTCTAATTTATATTTTTCAAAGGATTCAATAATAGATTTCTTCAATTGGTTTTTAGTTATATCATCATTGTTTGTTTCAATATTTAAAATTGTAAGCTTAAGTATTAATTCTATAGGAATTCCATTTTTATCACTAGAAAATTCAAATTCTATTTTACAAGTTCCTGTTATATCATTATTATCAATAATGTAATTACATTTTATCCCCATTAGTTTGATGAAAGGATGTATTGATTTATCCTGAAAGAAGAAAGTAGAATGCAAATCCCTGCCCTTCATCTTTAAATCATCTATCTTATCTTTCATCCAAGTAATATGCTCTGGTAGATTCGGTATATCTGCATCAGGAGAAAAGTGGATGTCATCGGTATCTTTAAATTTAAGTATTGTATACCTCGCATTTTGAGATAGTTCTTGAAGAAATTTTATTCTAGAGGCATTATTAAAATCTAAGAACTTTATAGTTACTATTTCATCAGTAGGTTTTACATAGCCATCATTTTTAAAATTTTGAATTAATTTTTTAGATAGAGCATCTCCAAAATCCATAGTTTCATTAGAAGTATGTGTTAGAGAAATATTCAATGAATTAGTTTCTCTATCTAATTTTAACTCTATCCTCCCTTTATGATAAGTTTTGTTTTTACTTAAGTTGCTGATAAGGTTATCTCTTTCAATTTCAAATTCCACATATACATGATTATTATTTAATGACGTAAAGTCAGTAATATCAGATAATCTTAGTGTTCCAAATTCATCATTTAGTATTGGGCTAAAATCAAAATTCGTTGGAATACAATCTAGTAAATCTAGGTCAGTATCCCATCTAATTGTTCGTGTTTTTAATTTTGGTGTTTCTTCTTTAGTTTTTAAGCTTTCTTTGATTTCTAAGAATTCCTCTGGTGATAATCCCGTTTTAATAAGAGTTATAGCAGCATTTTCTTTATCACTGGAATATGTTATTACCCCTCTACTTCGCAAAATATTTTTTATATCAATAAATTTGATAGATGACTGCCCTATTAATTGTCTTAAGAAGTCTCTAGTAGGCAATAAAATTTCATTGTTACTCATCTTTATATAAACTCCTAAAATCAGGGGAATATGATTTAATCGAAATAAGATTTTCAGGCTTTTCGACATTTACTAGAGCTGTTCTTACTTCTGGCTCATGCTGACTTGCAATATAATTTGGAAAGAGAAAGAGATATTTACAATTCATTTTTGCAGTATATTCATCAGCTGCCTTTATAAGACGCCGTAACGAATCACCATCAAAGTTTTCAGAAGAAGCCAAACAAAAAGTGTCAATAGCCTCTGTATCACTATTATTTTTTAGAATAACTGGAATAATTGGTGACGTTAGAAATTCAACAGGTAATACCTTGCCATATCTAGGTATATCAGCATCCTGATAACTTAAAGATGTTTCTGGGTAATAGAAAAATATTTCATACCTATTATTACTCCTTAAGAATTTCATCAAGTTGAATATAAAGTTAACTTTTTTATTATCTATAACATGTACAGTATCAAATTTCCAATCGGATTCCAAATTAATATTCGCAATTTTTGTAATTAAGTTATCATAGGTATTCTCATTGCTCGATAACCAAAAAAGAACACCTATATCCTGATGTTTTCGTATGTTATTAAATAAATTCTTACGCTCAGTCTTTAGTTCCGAATGTTTAAAGCACTCTAAAGTCTGAACCAAATCTTGCATATAATCTTTAAATTGATTTTTTGGATTATTAGGGTAAGAATTATTTGTGTGTTTTACAGAAACAATTATATTTTGTATTGTATTTTGTTCTAAAGGTGTTTTATAAGTAAACAGGATATCAATACCATGTGTATTTCTCTGCCTGGAGTTACCTTTAGCATGTCTTACTGCTTTTTGACATGAAAGTGTAAGATTATTTTCAACCTTATCCCAACCAATTAAATTGAGGAAGTTATCTACTATATTTTCACCTATCTCACCAATTGTTTTAGAATATTCACCCATGTTGTACTCCTAATTAAATTTGAAAAATCAGCTAACATCTATAAATATTTCAAACTGCTTTAGTTTGCCTTATTTGTTAAATCAGTTTACTGTTTACCCAACCTTCCAAACTTCCCAGCATTTCAGGCAGTTTCGCAGCATCCGTACCTCCTGCCTGTGCCAAATCCGGTCTGCCGCCGCCTTTGCCGCCGACTTGTTCGGCTGCGAATTTGACCAAATCGCCGGCTTTCACTTTGTTTGTCAGCGGTTTGGATACGCCGGCGCACAGGGAGACTTTGCCGTCGTTTACTGCCGCCAAAAGAATCACGGCGTTATCGGATTTGCCGGTTAAATCGGTAACGATTTCGCGCAGGGCGGCTGCGTCGGCTTCGATTTGGGCGGCAACGAGTTTGGCTACGCCCAAGTCTTTGGCTTTGTCCAAGAGTTTGGCGCCTGCGTGGACGGCGAGTTCGGCTTTGGCTTTTGCCAACTCTTTTTCCAAGGCTTTGGCGTTTGCGGCGTTGGCTTGGATTTTGGCGAGTACGTCTTTTTCGGTTTGGGCTTTGACTTCGGCGATGATGTTTTTCATCAGGCTTTCTTGGTTTTGCGCCCATGTCAGTGCGGCTTGACCTGTGATGGCTTCTACGCGGCGGATGCCTGCGGCGATGCCGCCTTCGCTGATGATTTTGAAGAAGCCGATGTCGCCGGTGCGGGCGACGTGGGTACCGCCGCACAATTCGATGGAGTAGTCGCCCATGGTGATGACGCGGACGAAGTCGCCGTATTTTTCGCCGAAGAGCATGACTGCGCCTGATTTTTGTGCGTCTTCAATGGACATGGTTTCCACTTTGACGGGCACGTTGGCGATAATTGCGGCGTTGACGCGGCGTTCGACTTCGGCGATTTCTTCCGCGCTGATGCCTTGCGGATGGGAAATGTCGAAGCGGGTCAGCTCGGCGTTTTGCAGGCTGCCTTTTTGTTCGACGTGTGTGCCCAAAACATCGCGCAGGGCTTTGTGCATCAGGTGGGTAACGCTGTGGTTGCGCATGATGCTGTCGCGGATGTCGTTGTCGATTTCGGCGGATACGGCATCGCCCACTTTCAGACGGCCTGATACGACTGCGCCGAATTGTCCGTGTACGGCGGCTTTGATTTTCTGCGTGTCTTCGACGCGGAAGCGGTTTTCGCCTGTGAAGATAAAGCCCACGTCGCCGACTTGGCCGCCGCTTTCGGCGTAGAACGGGGTTTGTTCCAAAACGACCACGCCTGCTTCGCCTGCTTGGAGTTCGTCCACGGCTTCGCTGCCTTTGTATAAGGCGATGATTTTGGTGTCTTGGCTGCGTTTTTCGTAGCCGGTGAACTCGGTGTCTGCGCCTGTGTAATCCAGTTGCGCGTTGGCTTTGAAGTTTTGCGCGGCGCGGGCGCGGGCGCGTTGGGCTTCCATTTCGCGGTTGAAGCCTTCTTCGTCCAAATCGATATTGCGTTCGCGGCAGATGTCGGCGGTCAAATCGTATGGGAAACCGTAGGTGTCGTAGAGTTTGAAGATGATTTCGCCGTCTAATTTGTTGCTGCCTTTGGTCAATGCGTTTTCCAGCAAAGCCATGCCGGTTTCCAAAGTTTGGGCAAAGCGGCTTTCTTCGTTTCTCAGGGCTTCTTCAATTTGCGCTTGTTTCTCTTTCAACTCAGGATACGCGTCGCCCATTGCTTTGACCAAATCGGGCACGAGTTTGTAGAAAAACGCTTGTTTCTGACCGAGTTTGTAACCGTGGCGCACGGCGCGGCGGATGATGCGGCGCAGTACATAGCCGCGACCCTCGTTGGAGGGCATCACGCCGTCGGCAATCAGGAAGGAGCAGGAGCGGATGTGGTCGGCAACGACTTTCAGGCTCGGCTCGTCCATGCTGAACGGCGCGCCGGTTTCGCGGGCAACGGCTTTGAGCAGGTCTTGGAAGAGGTCGATTTCGTAGTTGCTGTGAACGTGCTGCATCACGGCCGCCATGCGCTCCAAGCCCATGCCGGTATCGACGGACGGCTTGGGCAGCGGGTTCATATTGCCTTGCTCGTCGCGGTTGAACTGCATGAACACGCAGTTCCAAATTTCAATCCAGCGGTCGCCGTCTTCTTCAGGGCTGCCGGGAATGCCGCCCCAGATTTCTTCGCCGTGGTCGTAGAAAATTTCGGAACAAGGGCCGCAGGGGCCGGTGTCGCCCATCTGCCAGAAGTTGTCGGATGCGTATTTCGCGCCTTTGTTGTCACCGATGCGGACGATGCGCTCGGCAGGCATACCAATTTCGTTCAGCCAGATGTTGTAGGCTTCGTCGTCTTCAGCATACACGGTCGCCAAGAGTTTTTCTTTGGGGATGTTCAGCCATTCGGGGGAAGTGAGGAACTCCCAAGCGAAGTGAATGGCGTCGCGTTTGAAGTAGTCGCCGAAGGAGAAGTTGCCCATCATTTCAAAGAAGGTGTGGTGGCGGGCGGTGTAGCCGACGTTTTCCAAGTCGTTGTGCTTGCCGCCTGCGCGCACGCATTTTTGTGCGGTGGTGGCGCGGTTGTAGGGGCGTTTGTCAAAGCCCAAAAATACGTCTTTAAACTGGTTCATGCCGGCGTTGGTGAAGAGCAGCGTGGGGTCGTCGTGGGGGACTAATGACGACGAGCGGACGGCGGTGTGGCCTTTGGATTGGAAGAATTTTAGGAATTTTTGGCGCAGTTCGGTGGTTTTCATGGTGTTTCGCTATTTTAGGTTTAGGAAGCGGCGGTCAAACCGTTTTCAGGCAGCCTGAAAAAACGGGCTGCCTGAAAACGGCGGCACCTGCAAAAGCAGGCGGCCGCAAACAATTAAAAACAGGGTGTTATCTTACCCGAATTTACACGGCTCGCCTACACGGCGGCAGCAAAAATCTGCATGGCGCTATCGGTGCAATTTACCGCTTTCAGGCAGCCTGAAAGCGCGTTTGCGCACGCAGCGCCGCCGTGCGGTTTGCTATATAATCCGCGCCTGTTTTTTCGCCCAAGTGCACACCATGACCACCGCCACTCCCCTGCTCGATACCGTAAACCTGCCCGAAGACCTGCGCCGGCTGCCGGCCGACCGGCTGCCGCAGCTGGCCGCCGAACTGCGCGGCTTTTTGCTGGAGAGCGTGCAGCAGACCGGCGGCCATTTCGCCAGCAATCTTGGCGCGGTGGAGCTGACCGTCGCCCTGCATTATGTGTACGACACCCCGCGCGACCATCTGGTGTGGGACGTCGGCCACCAGAGCTATCCGCACAAAATCCTGACCGGCCGCAAAAACCGCATGCACACCATGCGCCAGTTTGGCGGGTTGGCCGGTTTTCCCAAGCGCAGCGAAAGCGAGTACGACGACTTCGGCGTCGGCCATTCGTCCACGTCCATCGGCGCCGCGCTGGGGATGGCGGTGGCCGACCGCTTGTCCGGCAGCAGCGCCCGCAGCGTCGCCATTATCGGCGACGGCGCGATGACCGCCGGCCAGGCCTTTGAAGCGCTCAACTGCGCCGGCGATATGGCCGACACCGATCTCTTGGTGATACTCAACGACAACGAAATGTCGATTTCGCCCAATGTCGGCGCCCTGCCCAAATACCTGGCGCGCAACGTGATGCGCGATATGCGCGGCGTGCTGCACAACATCAAAAACCAGTCCGCCTTCGTGCTCGACAAACTGCCCGCCGTTAAAGAAATCGCCCAAAAAGCCGAAGAAACCATCAAAGCCTACGCCAGCGAAAGCGAGCACATCAAACAGTCGCTCTCACTGTTTGAAAACTTCGGCTTCCAATACACCGGCGCCATCGACGGCCACAACCTGCCGCTGCTCATCGATACCCTGCGCGAACTGCGCCGGCGCAAAGGCCCGCAGCTGCTGCACATCATCACCAAAAAAGGCCAGGGCTACAAACTCGCCGAAAACGATCCCGTCAAATACCACGCCATCGGCAAAACCGTGCACAAGCAGCCTGAAAACGCCGATTCAAACGCCGATACCGATACCCAAGCACCCAAAAAGCAGCCTGAAAAACCCAGCTACACCCAAATCTTCGGCCGCTGGCTGTGCGACCAAGCAGAAGCTGATTCCCGCCTGGCCGCCATCACCCCCGCCATGCGCGAAGGCAGCGGCCTGGTCGAATTCGCGCAGCGCTTTCCCGAACGCTATTTCGACGTCGGCATCGCCGAACAGCACGCCGTAACCTTTGCCGCCGGCCTGGCCTGCGCGGGCGTCAAACCCGTCGTCGCCATCTATTCCACCTTTTTACAGCGCGGCTACGACCAGCTGGTACACGACGTTGCCCTGCAAAACCTGCCCGTGCTGTTTGCCATCGACCGTGCCGGCATCGTCGGCGCCGACGGCCCCACCCACGCCGGCGCCTACGATTTGAGCTTTCTGCGCTGCATTCCCAATATGGTGATCGCCGCCCCCAGCGACGAAAACGAATGCCGCCTGCTGTTGTCCACCTGCTACGCGCTCGAACAACCCGCCGCCGTGCGCTACCCGCGCGGCAGCGGCTGCGGCGCAGCAGTAAACGACACCCTCGACACCGTGCCCGTCGGCAAAGGCATTATCCGCCGGCAGGGCAAAAGCACCGCCATCCTTGCCTTCGGCAGCATGGTCGCCCCCGCCCTGAAAGCCGCCGAAGCGCTGGACGCCACCGTTGCCGACATGCGCTTTGTCAAACCGCTCGACGAAGAACTGGTTTTGCAGCTGGCTGCCGACCACGACTACATCGTCTGCGCCGAAGAAAACGCCGAAGCCGGCGGCGCCGGCAGCGCCGTTCTCGAACTGCTCGCCCGCCAAGGCAGCCTGAAACCCACCCTGCTCGCCGCCATCCCCGACACCGTAACCGACCACGGCGACGCCGCCCTGCTGCTCGACAAACTCGGCCTTTCCGCCGCCGCCCTTACCGAGCGCATCCGCAAATGGCTTGACGCCCAAGCAGCCTGAAAGGCGGAAAAACCGTTTTCAGGCTGCTTTCCCATATCTGCAACCGAGAAAAGAGATCCGCCATGAGCACCCTGCCCCCACCCAACCAGGTTTACCGCCTGCTCGATCACTATCTGGCCGAACTCCAGCGCCTGCCCGACACCACCGTGCGCGCCGAATTGAGCGACGAGCAAAACGCCCTGCTCGCCTATCTGCGCATGGACAAAATCGCCGAAGACGAAGGTTTTGCCGCCGTGATCGCCGCCGGCTTCGGCCGCGACGTATTTGAAAGCAGCCTGATTGCCGAACTGCACCGCTGGCAGATTGCCGACACCGCGCGCATTCTCGAGCAGGCTGCCGCCCTCTACCGCCGCCACGGCGGCGAAATCGAAAGTCGCGCCGCCGCCGGCGAGTCCGCCGAATCCCTGCGTGCCGACTACCCCGACTTCGCCCCGCTCGACGAAGCCTACTACCTGACCTGCGAAGACGACTTCCCAAAAATCTATATCTACGTGCGCCACCGCTATCCGGCCTTTGTGCTGCCGCAGGCAGCCTGAAAAAATCCTGCCCGATTCCTGTCGGCACGAAAAGAAAACCGGATAAAACTAGCCCGCCCCAATGGCAGCCTGAAAACCGGCGCACGGAAAAGTCCGCCCCAAGCTCGTAGCAAACACAAAAAAGCAGCCTGAAAACCGCAATCCGGTTTTCAGGCTGCTTTGTATCGCCGTATAAACGTTTAGAACGAAAGTTTCAGGCTGCCGTAGAAGGAGCGGCCGGGTTCGTTGTAGGAAGCGGCGCTGCTGTTATCAGCGCTGCGGTACAGGCGTTTGTTAAACAGGTTGTTGATGCCCAGGCGCAGGTTCAGGTTTTTATTGAAACGGTAACCGGCGCTGATGCCGACCAAGCCGTAGGGGCTGACGGATTCGTTCGACAGGCCGGCATTACGCTCGGCATTGTTCAAAATCACTGAGCGCGGTTTCTGTTTGCCGTAGTAGGTAACATTCAGTGCGGCATCGAGTTTCTCGGTCGGCTGCCAGTTCAGGCTGCTGTTGATGGTGTACTTGGGAATCACCGACAGCGGATTGCCGGTGTCTTTGTTTACCGACTTGCGCATATAGGTAAAGTTGGTCGTCCATTTCAGCGTGCTGTGCAGCGGCAGAGTCAGATTGCCTTCCACGCCTTCCACCAGCGCTTTTTTGGCGTTCGTCCACTGATAAAGATGGTTGCCGAGATTGCTCAAGGCAACGGCTTCGTCGCCGGCAACGATTTTGTTGCGGTAATCGTTGTGGAAATAGGCCATGGATGCCTGATAGCCGCCGCGGGCAAATTCGAAACCGATTTCTTTATTGATGCTGGTTTCGGGTTTCAGACCGTCGTTACCGACCAGATAGCAGCGGATCGTGCCCGGCGTGCCGACTTTGCAGCCTTGTCCGCGGGTGTACAGGATGTAGTTGTGGTTACTCTGATACAGGTTCGGCGCTTTATAGGCACGGGCGATACCGCCTTTAATTGTCCATTCGCTGTTGATTTTCTGCACAAAGTTCAGGGCAGGACTCCAGTTGTTACCGGATTTGCTGTTGTGATCAAAGCGCAGTGCGGGAATCAGCTGGGTGCCGTGGCCGAAGCTGATATGGTCTTCCACATACAGGGCAAAGTTGTTCTGGCTGTTTGTTGTATTGCGGTTGGTGCCCAAGCCGGCAAAGACATCGGTTCGGCCTTGATCGGTAAAGCCCTGAGCCATCGAGCCTTTGTCGTCCAGATGGTCGTTGGTGTATTCGCTGCCGACGGTAAGCACATGATCGGCGCCGAGTTTGAAGGGAATATTGGTTTCGGCAAACAGGCGCTTGGTTTTCAAGGTACTGTCGGTAAAGTTGCGGTTTTGGTACTGGCCTTCGGGGCCGCCCATCAAACCTTCCACCAAATGCTCGTTTACGGTGCGGTCAAGCTGGGCAACCACTTTGGTGTCGCCCCAAGACCAAATGCCCTCGTGGGTCAGCGCGTTGCTGGTGCGTTTGAGGCGGGCGGTTTCTTCGCCGTAAAGCGATTTGGTCAGGTTGCTGGGGTTGTTGTTTTGGTTGTCGCCGGCGTAGATATTGCCCTGGCGGCTGTAGGAGCTGTCCAAAGTCAGGGTTTGTTCGGGCGTGATTTTCCAAGCCAGGCGGGCGGCGATATCGCGGTTTTTCACGCCGTCGCGGCCGGCGCCCAAAGTTTCGCTGCGAACGATACGGCCGCCGCGGTTTACCGTTGTGACTACGATCGGATTGATATCCTTAGCATCCGCATCGGTCTTATTCAGGCTGCCGTACAAACGGAAGCCGAGTTTGTCCTGCACGATGGGGCCGCTGACATTAAAGCCGATGCGGTTGGTTTTGCCTTCTTTGCTGCTTTGCGGCAGGTTGGTGTACAGGTTCAGGCCGCCGCTCCATTCGCTGCTGACCTTCTTGGTCACGATATTGACCACGCCGCCGGCGGCGCCGGAGCCGTAGCGGGCGGCGGCGGGGCCGCGCAGCACGGTGATGGATTCGATTTGCTCAACCGGCACCCAGTTGCTGTCGCCGCGGGTGTTGCGCTCGCCGCGCCAGCTGTAGCGCTCGGCATTACGCGAAGTAACGGGGCGGCCGTCGATCAGAATCAGGGTGTTTTCCGGCCCCATGCCGCGGATGTCGATCTGGCGTTTGTTGCCGCGCTCGCCCGAAGCGGTGTTGCCGGTCAGGTTGGCGCCGGGCATGGTGCGGATGATGTCGGAAATATCATTGACTGCCGGACGGCGTTCCAAATCTTTGGCGTTGATTTTCGATACGCCGAGCGACTGCTGCAGCTGGCGCTGGGCGGTAACGTAAACGGTTTGCAGCTCCTGATCCTGCTCTTGGCCGGCGGTTTCGCCGTCGGCATAGGCAAAGCCGCTGACAAGCGCGGCGCTGAGCAGACTCAGGCGGAAAAACGGAGATGTGCGCATAGGTTTTATCCTGTCGGTTAAGTTAAAAAAACGCCAAAAGGCGTAAAGAAAGATAAGCAATTCGTAATAATTATAGATTAGAAAAGAAATTAGGGCAAAACGCTTAACGCGCACCGCAGCCGATGCGGACGCAGCCTGAAACGTTTTCAGGCTGCCTGCGCCGCGGCCGCAGGGTAAAATGCGCCCTTTTTTGCCGCTTTGCCGCCATGAATCCCTACACCGGCCGTTTCGCCCCCAGCCCCACCGGCCTGCTGCACATCGGTTCGCTGCTGACCGCCACCGCATCCTACGCTGCCGCCCGTGCCGCCGGCGGGCGCTGGCTGCTGCGCATGGAAGATCTCGACCCGCCGCGCGAGATGCCCGGCGCCGCCGCCGACATTCTGCGCACCCTTGAAGCCTTCGGTTTCGAGTGGGACGGCGAAGTCGCCTACCAAAGCCGCCGCCACGCGCTGTACCGCACGGTGCTGGCCGATTTGCAGGCGCGCAATCTGGTCTATCCCTGCTACTGCAGCCGCCGCCAATGGCAGCAGGAAGCACGCGCCGGCGCCGATGGTTTTGTCTATGGCGGCCGCTGCGCCGATCCGGCTTTCAGGCAGCCTGAAAACGGCAAAACTCCGGCCTGGCGGCTGCGCGTGCCCGATAGCGATATTGTTTTCGACGACGCCATCGTCGGCCGCTACCGCCAGAATCTCGCCCGCGACATCGGCGACTTCGTACTTCTGCGCGCCGACGGCTTTTGGGCCTACCAGCTGGCGGTGGTGGCCGACGATGCCGAGCAGGGCATCACCCATATCGTCCGCGGCCAAGACCTGCTGGTTTCGACGCCGCGCCAAATCTGGCTGCAGCGCTGCCTGAACTATCCGCAGCCGCACTACGCCCACCTGCCGCTGCTCACCAACCGCGCCGGCCAGAAATGGTCGAAGCAGACCCTCGCCCCCGCCCTTGATTTGGCGCGACGCGAACAGCTGCTGCGGCAGGTGATGGCCTATCTTCAGCTGCCGCCCTGCCCAGCCGTGGACAAACCGCAGGATCTGCTCGCCTGGGCGGTGCGCCATTGGGACATCGCCCGCATTCCGCCGCAGCCAATCTGCACCGAAGATGCGCCGGCCGAAACCGTTTAACAAGCAGCCTGAAAGCGCCTGCCCGGCTTTCAGGCTGCCAAAAGCGTTGGGGCAAACTTTCAGGCTGCCTGCAAGACGGTTTTGCGGTTTTCAGGCTGCCTGCGTAGCGTAGCAAAGTTGCGGAGCTAAAGCCGCTTTGCCAAGCCGGCATGCCGCGCGTAGAGATGGCGGGCGGTTTCTTAGGCTATAATCCGCCCTTTCTACACTTCCCGCCTGCCGCCATGAACGCCTTTGCCCAAGCCCTGTCCGCCGCCCTTCAATACGCCATCGTCAGCCGCGAAATCAGCGCCGGTGATGCCGCCGCCGGCTTCGTTTACCGCGAAGCGCCGGCCTTCGAGCAAGACAGCGGCTGGCGTTTTTTCAGCGGCGCGGAAAGCGACGAATTCTGCGAAGACGCCGCCAATTTCGACACCCTGCCGCTCTCGCAGGCGCTCGAACTCTGCCCCGAAGCCGCCGCGCTGATGAACGAAACCGCCGGCGCCTGGGAATGGGACGACGATGCCGGCCGCTTTCAGGCTGCCGCCGACTGGCAGCCGCAGGATTAGTCCTTCCCCCTTTCATCCACCTTCACAAGATCCCCGTCATGAAAACCATCGAACCCCTAAGCGGCGATTTTCGCCTGCGTATCGGCATCGTCCAAGCCCGTTTTTCCAACGAAATCGGCAGCGCCATGTTGAAAGTAGCCCACCAGAAACTGATCGAATTGGGCGTGGCCGACGACGATATCGTCGTCGCCACCGTGCCCGGCGCGCTGGAAATTCCGCTGGCGCTGCAGCAGATGGCGCGCGCACGCACCAAATTCGACGCGCTGATCGCCATCGGCGCGGTGATCCGCGGCGAAACCTACCATTTCGAGCTGGTGTCCAACGAATCGGGCGCCGGTATCACCCGCGTCGGCCTGGATCACGACATCCCGATCGCCAATGCCGTGCTCACCACCGAAAACGACGAACAGGCGCACGCGCGCATTGAAGAAAAAGCCCGTGATGCCGCCCTTGTCGCCGTAGAAGGCGCCCGCCTGAAAGCCGCGCTGCACTACCATCTTTAAACGCTTCCCGCCACACAGGAACCCTCCGATGAAAAGCAAACCTTTCCTGCCCTCGCCGCGCCGCCGCGCCCGCGAATACGCCGTGCAGTCGCTCTACCAGATCCAAATCAATCCCGACATCCTGCCCGAGCAAGCCGCCAAAAGCGTGTACGACAGCATCGCCAAAGACAAAGCCGCCGCCCGCAGCGCGCTGGAAAGCCGCGACGACGGCGCCGCTCCCGCCGCGGCGCTGGCCAAACTCGACAATCTCGAAAGCACCGCCACCGAGCTGTATGCCGCCATCTTTTTCGGCGCCCATGCCCGCGAAGGCGAGCTGATGGCCATCATCCGCCCGCTGCTCGAGCGCGACGAGAAAACCGTCAATCCCATCGAGCGCTGCGTGCTGCTGATGGCGGCGTTCGAACTGAAAGCCATGCCGGAAACGCCCTATCCGGTGATTATCAACGAAGCCATCGAAATCACCAAAACCTTCGGCGGCACCGACAGCCACAAATTCGTCAACAGCATTCTCGACAAACTGGCGGCCGAACTGCGCCCGCACGATCCGAAGCCCAAAGCGCATTAAACGCGCCGGCACAGGCTTTCAGGCTGCCTTCACCAACAAAGCAGCCTGAAAAGGCAGCCTGAAAACGCCGCACCCGTTTTACCGACAGCCGGCACGCCGGCACAAGGAGCTACACCATGAAACAGACTTCGCTGTTTTTCCCGCTACTGCTGATTATCTTCGGCGCACTGTGGTTCTTAAAAAGCATGCACTGGTTCCCCGAAACCAGCGACATCATCGCCTTTTTCCTGATTGCCGCCGGTATTCTGGTGTTTGTGCTCGACGGCTTTAACAAACAGTCCGTCGTCAGCGCGCCGCTGCTGATGTACTTTGGCGGCGCACTGTATGTGAACCAGCACCACGACTATCCGGTATCGCCGATGGCGGCGCTGGGGCTGGTGCTGTGGGGGCTGTGCCTGCTGCTGGCACGCAGCGGGCTGGTGCCGCCGAAACACCGCGAATGGAACGGCGGCTGATTGCCCGTCCCCAAACATAACAAGGCAGCCTGAAAACCGAAAATACGGTTTTCAGGCTGCCTTTTTGTTTTCATTTGCCTACTGCGGCGGCGTATCGTTTTCTGCCGCCGCTTTACCGCTAAAGCGGCAGACGATGATGCCGATTTCGTAGAGCAGCAGCATCGGCACCGCCAGCATAAACTGCGACAGCACATCAGGCGGGGTCAGCACCGCGGCGACGATAAAGGCGCCCACCACCACATACGGCCGCGCCTGCTTCAGTTTTTCCAGGCCGATCACGCCCATGCGGTGCAGCAGCACCACCGCCACCGGCACTTCGAAAGCCGTGCCGAAGGCAACAAACATGCCGATCACGAAAGACACATAATTGCCGATGTCGGTGGCCATATTCACGCCGTCGGGCGTGGTGCCGCTCAGGAATTTAAACACCACCGGAAACACCAGAAAATAACAAAACGCCATGCCGGCGGCAAACAGCGTCAGGCTCGACAGCAGCAGCGGCAGCACCAGCCGTTTTTCCTGCTTGTACAGCGCGGGGGCGACAAACGCCCACAGCTGGAACAGCGTATGCGGCAGCGACAGCAGAAAGGCCGCCATCGCCGTTACCTTCAGCGGCACGAAAAACGGCGCCGCCACATCGGTGGCAATCATGTGCGTGCCCTGCGGCAGCGCCGACATCAATGGCTGCGCCACCAGCGCGTAAATCTGCTTGGCAAAGGGCAGCAGCGCCAGCAGGCAAAGCACGAACACCGACGCCGCCCACAGCAGGCGGCGGCGCAGTTCGATCAGGTGCTCGATCAGGGGCTGACCCGCGCCCAGTTGTTCTTCGCTCAACGGCGGCTCCTTAAGCGCGGTTTGGGGCGGTAGCGCGGGCGCAGGTCGCGTTTGCGCGCCATCGCCTGTTTGCGCAGCGATTTGGTGTAAAAGCCAGCCTGTGCCGGCGGCGGGACGTATTCGTCGATGCCGAAATCGGCAGGCGTTTTCAGCGGCGGCAGGCGCTCCCAGGCCGACAGGCCGTCGGCATCGCGGCCGATGTCGGCAGCGGCTTCGTTCAGGCTGCCCTGCAATTGGCCGGCGGCCTGCTGCAATTCGTCTTTCACCGCAGAGAGTTCGGACGCTTCAACCTGGCGCATCAGCTCTTCTTTCATGCCGGCAGCCAGGCTGCGGATTTTGCCCGCCCAGCGGCCGGCGGTGCGCGCCACTTTGGGCAGGCGCTCGGGGCCGAGCACCACCAGCGCGACGGCGCCCGCTACCAGCATTTCGTTGAAGCTGAAATCAAACATTGGTTTTTCAGGCTGCTTTGCCGCCGTCGGACGATTCGCCGCCTTCGGCTTTTTCTGCGGTGTTTTCAGCGGTTTTTTCCGCAGGGGCGTCTTTATTTTCGCTGCCCTGGTTCAGGCCTTCTTTGAAATCGTGCACCGCGCCGCCCAGATCGCGGCCGATGTTGCGCAGTTTGGCGGTGCCGAATACCAGCACCACTATCAGTAAAACGATCAGCCAGTGGCTGACAGATGAGAGACCCATGATGTTTCCTTTCGGGTAAGGGACGGATGCGGCGGATGCCGGCCGCGCCGTTCGGATCGGGTAAAACGGTTTTCAGGCTGCCTGAAAGCGTTGCGGGGCGGTATCGGCGGCCGATACGGCTGTCTTTTATGCAAGCAGCCTGAAATAGCGATATTTCAGGCTGCCGTATTGTAATTTATTTTGCCGGCCGCAGGCGCGTTTTTTGGCACGAGCGGCGCTTGGGGCTCAACGGCCGCCACGGTTTTAGCTCCGCAACTGCGCTACGCTACGCAGGCTGCCTGAAACGCGGCAACGGCGCTGCCGCTCAGGATTTGAGCGGCGTAATCACGCACACGCCGTGCACCTGCTTGCCTTCGGACTGCGCGGCTTCAACGCCGGAAGCGGGTACGCCGCCGTAGCAGGCGATGCTGCTGAGCGAGTTTTTCGGCGAGCCTTGGATGATTTTGTCGCTGTATACCAGATAGGCGAAGGCTTTGCGCTTGGGGTCGTAGTAGCGGATGATCTGCTGGCTTTTGAAGGCGAAGCTGGCGCTGCGTTTGAACACTTGGCGCGGTTTTTTCACCACGTTTTCGTCGTATTCGATCTGCGGCGCGCTCTGCACGCAGGAAACCGAAGCGTCGCTGGCGTCTTCTTCCAGATTCACCGTTTCTTTCAGGCCGCCTTTTTTGGCGTAGGAAATATAGCAGGCCACGCCTTTGACGTCGGGGTCGTCGAAACCTTCCACTTCGATGCGGTCGTTCTTGCCCAGCAGGTTGAATACGGTGTCGGCATCGCCGATTTTGTCGGTGTCTTGGCCGCAGGCGGCCAGCGCCAGCGCGCACAGCAGGGGCAGATGGGGTTTCACGGGCTTCGTCCTTGTTTCGGGTTTTCAGGCTGCTTTTTCAGGCAGCCTCGATGAAGGCAGCCTGAAAAGCAAAACGGCCGTCAGATGTATTCGACGCTGACGATTTCGTATTCGCGCACGCCGCCGGGCGCCTGCACTTCGGCGATGTCGCCCTCTTCTTTGCCAATCATGGCGCGGGCGATGGGCGAATTGACGGAGATTTTGAAATGCTTGATATCGGCTTCGTCGTCGCCGACGATTTGGTAGCGTACTTCGTCGCCGCTGTCGACATCGGACAGGGTTACGGTGGCACCGAATACCACTTTGCCCTCGGCGTGGATTTCGGCAGGTTTGACCACCAGGGCGCGGGCGAGTTTGTTTTCGATTTCGGCAATGCGCCCTTCGATAAAGCCCTGGCGCTCTTTGGCGGCTTCATATTCGGCGTTTTCCGACAAATCGCCGTGCGAGCGCGCTTCGGCAATCGCGGCGATTACTTCGGGGCGGGCAACGCTCTTGAGCTGCTGCAACTCGCCGCGCAACAGTTCGGCGCCGTATTCGGTTAAGGGGATTTTTTGCATAGTGGTTCTCCTCAGGCGTTTTTCAGGCTGCCTGAAATCAATAAAAAGGCAAGCCGCTGTCTTCGGCGGCTTGCGGGTATGGAAAGATTGCGGCGCATTGTACCAAACCGGCAATAAAAAACAATATGGCGGGGAAGCCCTGCTCCGCCCGCCTGATTCGGCCGCTGTCGGTTTATTTGAGCGGCGTCATGCCCATGTGTTCGAGCAGGAAGTTGGCAAATGCGGGGTTGCTCGGCTTTTTGCGCACATGCGGCCAGCGCTGCTGCCAGCCTTTGAGCGCGTTTTCAACGTAATTCTTCGCCTGCTGCGGGCTGATTTTGCCCGATTGGCTGTCCACCGCAGCGCGCAGATAAACGTCGTACACGCTGTCATCGACGCTGTTGGCACCCACCAGCTTCAGGCGGTAGCGGTTCAGGTATTGCGCGGCTTGGACTTTGGTCATTTTGCCAGCGCGCACCTGTGTGCCCAAACGCTGGGCTTCGGCACGGATTTTGGCGACATCCGACCAGTGGCTGGATGCGAGCGTGTAGCCGCTGTCGGCGGGACGGCTGCTCGGCGGATTCAGGGTGGCGTCGCAAGCGGCCAGCGCCAGCATGGCGGCAAGCAGCAGGACGGGGGATTTTCTTACCATCACGGGCAATCTCCACATAAAACGGGCCGGCGCGTTTCAGGCAGTCTGAAAAAATACGGCGCGCAACGCACCAACCAAAATAACCGGGTTGAAAAATGCCGCGATTCTACCCGATTTCAGGCTGCCGTAAAAGCAGCGGACCGCCCCGCCGGATGCCGGGACAGTCCGCGCAAAGCAGCCTGAATCAGGCCAGATCGGCAAACAGCGGGGTGGACAGGTAGCGCTCGCCGTAAGACGGAATCACCACCACGATCAGTTTGTCTTTGTTTTCCGGCTTGGCGGCCAGCTGCAGGGCGCTCCATACGGCGGCGCCGGATGAGATGCCGACCAAAATGCCTTCCTGTTCGGCCATCGCGCGGGCGGTGGCAAAGGCGTCGTCGTTGGCCACCTGGATGACGCCGTCGTAGATTTCGGTGTTGAGAATGCTGGGCACAAAGCCGGCGCCCAAGCCCTGAATCGGGTGAGGGCCTTTCTGGCCGCCGCTCAAAACGGCCGATGCGGCCGGCTCAACGGCATACACCTGCACGCCGGGTTTGCGCGATTTGAGCACTTCGCCCACGCCGGTTACGGTGCCGCCGGTGCCGACGCCGGCCACGAAAATATCGACTTGGCCGTCGGTGTCGCGCCACACTTCTTCGGCGGTGGTCTGGCGGTGGATTTCAACATTGGCGGGGTTGTCAAACTGGCGCGGCATGAAATAAACATCGGGATTATTTTTCACAAACTCTTCGGCTTTGGCCAGCGCGCCGCCCATGCCCTCGGCGGCGGGGGTCAGCACCAGTTCGGCGCCGTAGGCGCGCAGCAGCATGCGGCGCTCGCGGCTCATGCTCTCGGGCATGGTGATAACCAGTTTGTAGCCCTTGGCGGCGCACACCATCGCCAAGCCGATGCCGGTATTGCCGCTGGTGGCTTCGACGATAATGGTTTTTTCATTGATTTTTCCCGCTTTCTCCGCCGCTTCCAGCATGGAAATGGCGATGCGGTCTTTCACGCTGCTGCCGGGGTTGAAAAACTCCAGTTTGGCGGCGACGCGGCCGGGCAGTCCTTTGCCCAGGCGCTGCAACTCCACCAGCGGGGTGTTGCCGATCAGGTCGATGATGCTGGAAGCGATGTTCATGGTGCAGATCCTTATATCGAGTGTTGGAAAGCGGGAAACCGCGCGTATCGTGTTGCGCCGCGCAGTATAGCAAACGCGAAAGGCGCCATGCTACGCACCGCACCGCCGCAATGAAAGACTTTGTGCTGCTTTGCCTTATAACCGCCCGCGCTATGCGGCAGCCTGAAAACCGGTTTGCCGCTTTCAGGCTGCCTGCCGCCGCATGGCGGGAATCTTTATAATGAGATGACCCGCATCCCCACCTTTCGGACAAAAAATGAAAAAAACATTATTCCTGCTGCTGGCACACGGTCTGTTTTTCGTCGTCTTTTTTACTGTGAACCACCGGCACTTCGACCCTGCGGGCTATGCCGCCTATTCAGCGGTAGCGGCGCTGGTGCAGACGGCAGGCGCCCGGGCAAAAACGCCCAGCACTACCAAAGCGGCGGATGCGCTGTTTGCCGTTTACCTGCTGTTGCTGCTGCTTGGCGCGGCGCCGTCGTCTTTCGGCAGCCTTGCGCCCGATGATGGCGACGGCAGCCGTTTTGTATGGTCGGCAGGGCTGGCGGCAGGCTTTATGGTTTTGCTGTTTGTGATCGGCAGGCAGGCGGGCAAAAAGGTTTCGTAAGGCCGTTCCCCAAACCGGCACAGGCAGCCTGAAAACGCACATTCTGCTTTTCAGGCTGCCTGTTGCATATAGAGTGCCTGCCGCATCCGCTATATAATCCGCGCCTTTTAATCCTGCCGCGCCCGCTGCGCGCAGGCAGCCTGAAAACGCCGAAACACGATGACGCCCGATTCCGCCCCCGTCCGCTCCCACCGCCTTGCCGCCGCTGCATGGTTCGGCCTGATGCTGCTCACCCTGTGGTGGGACTGGCTGGCCGCACCGCTGCACAACGGCATCTGGCTGCCGCTGATCAAACTGCTGCCGCTGCTGCTGGCGGCGCGCGGTATTTTGTCGGGAAAAATCTACACTTACCAGTATGCTTCGATGCTGGTGCTGTTTTATTTCACCGAAGGCGTGATGCGGCTGTTTGATGCCGTGCCGGCCAGCCGCTGGTTCGCCGCCGCCGAAACCGCGCTCTCGGTGCTGTTTTTCGTGCTGTGCCTGGCCTATCTCAAACAATTCAAAAACAAACGGAAACCCTAAATGTCCGATTCTTCCCGCCTGCCGCTGTTGGAGTGGCGCGTGCTGCCGCTGTGGTTCGGCCTGACGCTGGTGGCCGCCCTGCCCTTTTTGTCGATTTACCGCGTCGGCCCGCTGCCGAGTTTTTTCCTTGAAAGCGGCTCGCTGCTGTTTGTGCTGCTGTGGGTGCTGGCCAGCGTGTTTTCAGGCTGCCTGAAAAACCGTCCGCCTGCCGCCGCATGGTATTTCGCCGCGCTGGCGCTGTTTTGGGCGGGACAGGCACGGCTGATGGAAGTGGGCTATACCGGTCAGAACGATATGGCGGCGTGGTCCTTTCTGATTCTGGCGCTCGGCGCTTGGGCGGCGCGCGGCTGGATCGACAAAATCGGCCAGGAGCGCGCGGTATCGGTGCTGGCCTGGGTGCTGCTGTGGGCGTGTCTGGTGCAGGCGGTAATCGGCTGGCTGCAGTACACCGGCCTGGCGGCGCAGTTCAAAGGGCTGCTGATGTACCGCAACGGCATCGTTGAAGGCCAGCTCGGTCAGCGCAACCATTTCGGCCACTATCTGATGTGGGGCACGCTCTCGGCTGCTTATTTGTGGGGACAGCGCCGGCTGGCCGCCTGGCTGGCGCTGCCGCTGATTGTTTTCCTTGCCGCCACCATCGGCCTGACCGGCTCACGCACGGTGTTCGGCTACCTGCTGGCGCTGGCGCTGCTGCTGCCGCTGGCGCGCTGCTTCGGCGGGCGCCAAATCGGACGCAATCTGTGGTGCATGGCGGCTGCCGGCGCGGCGGTGCTGCTGTTTCAGTTTGCGCTCGAACCGCTGCTGGCGCTGTTTGATAGCAAAAACATGACCAGCGCCGCCGAGCGCTTGGGCAGCAGCTCTTTCGGCCAGTCCGGCCGCCACTACGAATGGCTCAAAGCGTGGAAATCGTTTCAGGCTGCCCCGTGGTTCGGCCACGGCTGGGGCAGTTATTCCCTGCAGGGCTTTCTGATTAACGACGTCTATCCCGACGGCTACCGCCCCTACGAAAACGGCGTGCTGTTCACCCACAGCCACAATTCCCTGCTCAACCTGCTCGCCGAAATGGGCATCGCCGGCACCGCGCTGGTGCTGGGCGGACTGCTGTGGGTGCTGCACGGCAGCCTGAAACGCACCCATGCCGCGCAGGGCGTGTTTGTACTGGGCGCGATTTCGGTGTCGCTGGTGCACAGCCTGCTCGAATATCCGCTGTGGTACATCTATTTCTTGAGCGCCTTTTCGCTGTTTGTCGGTTTTGCCCCTGCCGCGCGCGAGTCCCAACCCGCAGGCAGCCTGAAAACCGACGACGCGACAAGATCCGGCCTAATCTACAGCGGCATGGCCGCGCTGCTGGCGCTGGCCTTGTGCGGCGGCATCATGCGGCTGGCGGCGGCCTATCAGGAGCTGCGCGCCGTGGCCGGCAATATTCCGGCCGATTTGCGCGAACGCAGCCGCAATACCATGAGCCTGCTGCAAATCGCCAAAACCGAACCGATGCTCAAGTATTACGCCCAATACCATCTGATGAACTACATCGACCCGCGCGACGGACGTTTCCCCGACTGGGCGTATCAGGCCGGCCGCGACGCCCTGCGTTACCGCCCCTTCGCCAACAGCTACAAATGGGCGCTTCTGGCCTACCGCAACGGCGACAAAGCCGAAGCCGAACGCTGGATGGAAGCGGCTTACCGCTACTACCCCGCCCGACTCGATGCCTACGGCTCGGCGCTCTCGGCCAGCAGCTACTACCCCGAACTTTTGGCCGGCTACGGCAAACACTGCCGCGCCTACTACCAAAGCATCGGCCGCCCCGATTCCTGCATCACCGCCGCGCCGCCGCTGCCGTCAGCCGCATCATCCGTTTCGGCGCCCGCCCGTTAAATCAGCGCCGACAATATTTTCAGGCTGCCTTTTCCGCCCCTTAACCGCGGCGCAAGGCAGCCTGAAAACGTTTCGCCGCCCGCGTTAAAACTTGTTAAACCGCTGCCGCTGCCGGATAATGGGCAGCCACGGCGGGGCGCGGCAACTAGGTGGCCGCAGCGGCGTCCCGTTTCTTTCAGGCTGCCTCACACAAGGAATACCAAACTATGAATGCTGTAATTATCGGCGTGCTGGTGATGTTGGTGTTGTCGCTGGCACGGGTGCACGTAGTGCTCAGCCTGGTGGTCGGCGCCTTTGCCGGCGGGCTGGCGGCCGGATTGCCGCTGGCAGACGTAAACGATGCGGCGGGCAATGTCGTAACCCAGGGCGTGATGTCGCACTTTCAGGCTGGTTTGGCCAACGGCGCCAACATCGCCCTTTCCTACGCCATGCTCGGCGCCTTTGCGATGGCCATCACCCACTCCGGCCTGCCGCAGCAGATGGCGGGCGCCATCATCCGCCGGCTCGACAAAGGCCGCCACGACAGCATCCCGCCGCGCATCAACCTGCTCAAATGGGCGCTGATCGGCGGCATCGTGCTGATGGCGGTATCGAGCCAGAACATCGTTCCCATCCACATCGCCTTTATCCCGATGATGATTCCGCCGCTGTTGGGCGTGTTCAACCGCCTGCGCATCGACCGCCGCCTGATCGCCTGCGCCATCACTTTCGGCCTGGTAACCACCTATATGTTCCTGCCCTACGGCTTCGGCGCGGTGTTCCTGAACAAAATCCTGCTGGCCAACGTGGAAAAATCCGGCATGGACGTGCACGGCATCAATGTGATGCACGCAATGGCGATTCCGGCGCTGGGCATGGTTGCCGGCCTGCTGCTGGCCTTTGTCCACTACGGCCGCGAGCGCATCTACCAAGACCGCGAAATCGACCGCAGCAATGAAGAAAACAGCGCCGCGCTGCCCAAAGTTTCCGCCTACCGCAGCCTGGTTGCCGGCATCGCCATTTTGGTGTGCTTCGCCATCCAGCTGATTTACAAAGACGCGCTGCTGCTGGGCGCGATGCTCGGTTTTGCCGTATTTATGATGCTCGGCGTGGTGCAGCGCAAAGAAGCCGACAGCGTGTTCAACCAGGGCATCCGCATGATGGCGATGGTCGGCTTCATTATGATCGCCGCGCAGGGCTTTGCCGAAGTGATGAACGCCACCGGCGAAATCAAACCGCTGGTGGACGCCAGCGCCAGCATGTTTGCCGGCAGCAAGGCGATGGCCGCCTTCGCCATGCTGATGGTCGGCCTGCTGGTAACCATGGGCATCGGCAGTTCTTTCTCCACCCTGCCCATCATCACCTCGATTTATGTGCCGCTGTGCGTGGGACTCGGCTTCTCGCCGCTGGCCACCGTCGCCATTATCGGCACCGCCGGCGCGCTGGGCGATGCCGGTTCGCCCGCCTCCGACTCCACCCTCGGCCCGACCATGGGGCTGGATGCCGACGGCCAGCACAACCACATGCGCGACAGCGTGATTCCCACCTTTATCCACTACAACATCCCGCTGTTTATCGCCGGCTGGATTGCCGCCATGGTGCTGTGATGGACAGCCACGAAGAACGCATCACCGAGCTGGAAATCCGTCTCGCCCTGCAGGACGAACTGCTGGCCAGCCTGAACGACACCGTTGCCGACCTGCGCCAAACCCTTGATTTGCAGCAGGCACAGCTCAGGCTGCTCTACCAGCGCCAGCAGCAGGCGCAGGATGCCGGCAAACCCTTCGCCCCGCAGGAAGAAATCCCGCCGCATTACTGAATGCGGCCGCAGGCAGCCTGAAAAACCCTTTTCAGGCTGCCTGCCTTTCATCCCATCTCCAACACACAAGGATTCCGATATGACCGTTTACTTTCTCGGCGGCGGCAATATGGCCGGCGCCATCATCGCCGGCCTGCACCGCCAGTCGCCCGAAACCGCCGTCCATGTAGTCGATAACAACGCCGACAGACGCCGCTTCCTGAACGAGCAATACGGCGCCGCCGCTTCCGACACCCTGCCCGAACTCACGGCCGACGACGTGCTGGTGCTTGCTGTCAAACCGCAGGATATGGAAACGGCCTGCGCCGGTATCCGCCACAACGGTGCGCTGGTACTGTCCGTTGCCGCCGGCCTGTCCGTTGCCACCCTATCGCGCTATCTCGGCGGCACGCAGCGCATCGTGCGCGTAATGCCTAACACCCCCGCCCAAGTCGGCGAAGGCATCTCCGGCCTGTTTGCCGGCAGCGGCACCAGCGAAGACGACCGCCGCCGCGCCGAAGCCATCATGGGCAGCAGCGGCCAAACCCTCTGGCTCGACACCGAAGCGCAAATGCACGCCATCACCGGCATCAGCGGCAGCGGCCCCGCCTACGTCTTCTACCTGCTCGACGCCCTGCAGCAGGCGGCGCAAAATCTCGGCTTCGACCCGCAGCAGGCACGCACCCTGAGCCTGGCCACCTTCAAAGGCGCCGTCGCCCTGGCCGAGCAGTCCGGCGAAGACTTCCGCGTTTTGCAGGACAAAGTTACTTCCAAAGGCGGCACCACCTTCGCCGCGCTGGAAAGCTTCCGCAGCAACCGCGTCGCCGAGAATCTGCAGCAAGGCGCCGCCGCCGCCGCCACTCGCTCCGAAGAAATGGCCGCGCAGTTTGCCTGAGCCGGATGTGCCAGCAAACGCCAAAAGCAGCCTGAAAGCCGGTTTTCGCTTTTCAGGCTGCTTTTGCCATTGCCAAACGAATGCGTTTTGCCTACCCTTGCCACTTCCCAACCCGCAAAGGATCCACCATGAACTTCCAAAACCTGCTTAACCAAGTGCTCGGCGGCGTGCAGCAAAGCGGCGGCGACAAAAGCCTGATCGACAAGCTCGGCGGCGGCGCGGCGGTGGCCGGGCTGGCAGCGATGCTGCTGAGCAAGAAAACCCGCAGCCGGCTGCTGACCACCGGCTCGGCCACCGCCCTGGGCGCGCTGGCCTACCACGCCTACCAAAACTGGCAGCAAAGCCGCAATGCCGCTGGCGGCCAAACCGCCCAGTCGGCGCCGCTGCTGGCGCAAAACGCTTTCGAGCCGCAGGGCGAACAGGCGCAAAATGCCGGCCGTCTGATTCTGAAAACCATGATTGCCGCCGCCGCGGCCGACGGCCAGATTGACGAAGCCGAGCTCAAACTGATCAGCCGGGAAGGCGGCGATGACGAAGAAAGCCGCCAATGGCTGCTGGCCGAAAGCCAGAACCCCGCCACACCTGCCGAACTGGCACAGCTGGCCGGCGGCGATGCCGCAGCGGCGGCCGAGGCTTATCTCGCCGCCCGCATGGTGTGCGGCGAGCTCTCGCGCAAGGAAATCGTTTTCCTGTCGCAGCTGGCCGACGCTTTCGGGCTGGAAGCGCAGTTTGTCGAGCAGTTGGAACAGCAGGCCGGTTTCTAAACTGCGGCGACAGGCAGCCTGAAAGCTGTCTTGCGACCGATAAGGCACTCAAAACCATCCGCCCCGCCGGCATAATCTCGGCGGGGCGGATGCTTTCAGGCTGCTTTGCGTGTTGTCAAAGCAAACGCACCTGTCCGGCAGCGCACAGGCAGCCTGAAACGCCGTCAAAAATACTTTTCAGGCTGCCTTTGTATTCCCAAAGGCAGCCTGAAAAAAATCCGGCATTTGTCTGACTGCAGGCAGGATTTTATTCTGCGCTGCCGCTGCTTGGCTTTTTCTTGCGCGGCTTGCGGCGGCGGCGTTTGCCGGCCGGCTGGGCATCTGCCGGTGCGTTTTGCACCATTTCGTTGCGCTCGTTTTCACCGGCATGCTGGAAACGCGTCCACCAGTCGGCCAGCGGGCGCAGGCTGTCGTCGTGCGCGGCCCGCAACAGCAGAAAATCGTAGGCGGCACGAAAGCGCGGCTGCGCCAGCAGGCGGAACGGGCGGCTGCCGCGGCAATAGGCAAACTGCGGCTGCAGCGCCCAGATTTCGCGCATGGTGGCGGCAAAGCGCTGCGGCACGCCCCAGCCTTTTTCGATGCTGTCGCGCACATCGCTGATGGCGGCATTCATGGCGGCGGCTTCGGATTTGTGGGCGGCAGCGTTTTGCTTCAGCCGCCATTCCAGCTGTGGCCACAGCACGGCCGCCAGCACAAAGCCGACCGAAACGGTTTTGCCTTCTCCCAAACGGCGGTCGGTTTGGCGCAGCGCATCGGCGGCGATATGGCTTTCAGGCTGCCCGCTGCTGTCGAGCATGGCGGTGAGAATCGGGTGGATGTCGGCAGACACGCCGAGTTGTTCGAGCTGCACTAAGCAGCCGGCGGCATGGCCGGAAAATAGGATTTTCAGCAGCTCGTCAAACAGCCGCGCCACCGGCTCGCGCTGCAGCAGCACGGCAGCTTCGGCAATCGGCGCGGCGGTGGCGGCATCAACCTCAAAACCGAGTTTGCCCGACAGGCGCACCGCCCGCAGAATGCGCACGGGGTCTTCCTGATAGCGCTCGGCGGCGTTGCCGATCATTACCAGCCGCCGTGCGCGGATGTCGGCCAGACCGCCGCAGCGGTCGATGATTTCGCCGCGCTCACAGTCGTAATACAGGGCGTTACAGGTGAAATCGCGGCGCAATGCGTCCTGCTCGAGCGTGCCGTAGGCGTTGTCGTTCATAATCCGGCCGTGCTCGTTGCGCCGCACTTTGCCGCCACTGCGGAAAGTGCTGACTTCGATGGTTTCGGCACCGACCATCACATGAACGATTTGAAAGCGGCGGCCGATAATCCGGCTGCGGCGGAAGATTTTGCGCACTTCTTCGGGCGTGGCGTCGGTGGCGACGTCAAAATCTTTGGGCTCCATGCCCAACAGCAAATCGCGCACGGCTCCGCCGACCAGATAGCCCTGATAGCCGGCGCGATGCAGGCGTTTGAGCACCGATTCGGCGGCGGTGCCTTCGATATCGAGTGGGTAGGGGTAGCGTTCGCCGGTATTTTTGTTGTGTGGTTTGCGCTTGCTAAAAACGCTGTCCAACCATTTTTTCAGCATGGCGTATTTCTCAGGCAGCCTGAAATTCGCTTGCGAATCCAGACGCAACAGGACTGCCGGACAAAGCGCGGCAGCCGTCATAACGAATTGGCGGCATCATCGCCGCGTAAAACGGGCAAGATATACAAAACCAAAGCCGAATACCCAAAAGTATTCGGCTCCGGTAACAGCAGATAACTGCGGCAGCTTATTTAGCGGCAGAAGCAACTTCGGAAGCAGCGGCTTTAGCAGCAGAAGCAGTTTCTTGAACGGCTTCTTTTGCTTCGGTTTTTACTTCTTCAACAGCTTCTTTGGCATCGGCTTTTACTTCAGAAGCAGTAGCGGCAGCTTCGCTGGCCATTGCACCGGCAGCAGATGCTGCAGAAGCCATTTCGCTGCTTACTTGGGAAGCGGCGGCAGAAGCGGCATTTTCAGCAGCTTTCTGAGCATCGTTACAAGCGGCAACGAACAGAGTCAACAATGCGGCAGCGATCAGAGATTTTTTCATTTTTAACAACCTTAGTAAAACAATAAAAACAAGTAAAAAAGCGAGCTGACCTTGAGAAGGAATCTTCCTAAAGACGCCCGTTTGGTTTTGCAACGGGGCGTATTGTGCCTGAATTTGCGCAAATTGGCAATATGACGGAAAACGGCAGTAAATTAAAAACCCGCCCACATATTCGCAAATAAATTAAGCCGATATTTTGTTTGTGTATTTATTTGTCAAAACGTCAATTCCTCGTTGCATTCACGCAACAAGACGATAAATTTGCCCCGCCGCCATTGTGCTATACTCACGCCCCGCAAAAGATGGCCATTCCACGAAATCCGCAACCGTCCCATCCCAACTTAAAAGGAAACAGAATGATTAAGAAAAACTCCGTAGTCGGCCTGCATTACAAAATGTACGATGCCGACAACAACCTGCTTGACGAAACCACCGAACCGATGGTGTATCTGCACGGCGGCTACGACGGCATTTTCCCGCTGGTGGAAGAAGCGCTGCACGAAAAAAACATCGGCGATACCGTTGATGTGCTGATGCAGCCTGAAGACGCTTTCGGCGAACAAGATCCCGAGCTGGTGCGCATTGAAGATGTGAAAGTCTTTCCGGTGGAAGTCGAGCCGGGCATGATGTTTGAAGCCGACGACCCGCAGCACGGCGTCGTTATCTACCGGGTAACCGATGTTGCCGACGGCAAAGCGGTGGTGGACGGCAACCACCCGCTGGCGGGGATGAAAATCCGCTTCCAAGGCACTGTCGAGAGCATTCGCGAAGCCAATGCCGAAGAAATCGCCCACGGCCATGCCCACGGCGCGCACGGACATCACCATCATTAAACTGCCGAGTTGAAAACAAAACGGGTAATGCACTGGCTGCATTACCCGTTTTTTATCGCAGCATTACGCCGAAATGCCATACATAAAAAGTTTTCAGGCTGCCTGAATAATACAGGCAGCCTGAAAACCGGTTTGCGGCCAAATGGCTTATTTGCTGCCGACGGCGTTTTTGGTGTCGGTCGGCAAAGCCTTGCCTTTGGGATGGGATTTGCCCCACACATAGGCGGTCAGGATGTGGATTTTTTCGTCGGTCAAAAAGCCTTCCCATGCCGGCATCTGGTTGTGGCGACCGCCGGTAATGGTTTCGATAATGGCTTTTTCGCTGCCGCCCCACAGCCAAGTGTTGTCGGTCAGGTTCGGTGCCATGCCCTGGTTGCCCTGGCCTTTGTCGCCATGGCAGACCGCGCAGTTGGCGGCAAAAGTTGCCTGGCCGCGGGCGGCACGCTCTTCGTTATGTTGCTTGCCGGAGAGCGACATCACATAGTTGGCCACGTCTTTCACGCCTTCTTCACCGAATTTCGGACCCCAAGCAGCCATCACGCCGGTACGGCCTTTGGAGATGGTTTCGTGGATTTTCTCTGGCGTACCGCCCCACAGCCAGTCGGAGTCGGTCAGGTTGGGGAAGCCACGCCGACCCTCGGCATCGGAGCCGTGGCATTGGATACAGTAGGTGGCAAACAGGTTTTGGCCGATTTTCATCGCTTCCGGATTCTTGGCGACGTCTTCGACTTTCATCTGCGCAAACTTCTTATATATCTTGCCGTATTGCGCTTCGGCAGCCTGAACTTCCTTGCGGTAGGCATTGCGGCTGGTCCAGTGTTCGCCGCCGAAGGAGATGCCTTTGTAATCGCCCATGCCAGGATAGACGATCAGATATGCGATACCAAATACAATGGTACAAATAAACATCCAAAACCACCACTTGGGCAGGGGGTTGTTGTATTCCTCAATACCGTCCCAAGAATGACCCATGGTTTTGACTTCTTCGCCTTTGGGCGGGGCTTTGACTTTGTTTTGCGACAGCAGCAGCCATATGATGCCGATAAAGCTGGCAACGACTATTGCGATAATGTAGTAATGCCAAAATCGGCTGGTGAATTGTGATTCCATTATTTTGCTCCGTGCCCATGTTCTGACTGGACATCATCTTGTTTTTTGGTTTGTGTTTGCTCGTCAGGCGTATCGGGGTCATCCACGATGCTGTTGGCCGCTTCGTCGTAATTGGCTTTGTTGCGCTTGTTCATCACGACATAAACCACCAGGGCAAAGCTGATCGATACCCACAAGGTAAACAAGATGCGTACCCCATTCAGATCCATAGTGTTTTACCTTGTGTTTTTCAGCGCCAGACCCAAGCCCTGCAGATAGGCAACCACCGCATCCAGCTCGGATTTATTTTTCAACTCTTCCGGTGCTTTTTCAATTTCTTCGTCGGTGTAGGGGGTACCGGCACGCTGTTGGGCTTTCAGGTTGCTGACCGTCGCTTCGATATCGACCTTATTGCGCGCAAGCCACGGGAATGCGGGCATATTGGACTCGGGTTCGACTTCGCGCGGGTTGATCAGGTGGATGCGGTGCCATTCGTCGGAATAACGGCCGCCCACGCGCGCCAAATCAGGGCCGGTACGTTTGGAACCCCATTGGAAGGGGCGGTCGTACACCGATTCGCCGGCCACCGAATAGTGGCCGTAGCGTTCGGTTTCGGCGCGGAAGGGGCGAATCATCTGCGAGTGGCAGTTGTAGCAGCCTTCACGGATATAGATGTCGCGCCCGGCCGACTGCAGCGCGGTATAGGGTTTGACCCCTTTGGTCGGCGTGATCACTTCTTTGGTGAAAAACAGCGGGACGACTTCAACCAACAAGCCGATACTGATCACGATAAAGGTAAACACGATCAGGAAACCGACTTTCTCTTCAACCAATGCTTGTAATTTCATTTTGGTAGCCTGTTAGTATTATTAATGGTGCTGTGTTTGTGCGAGCGCGGGGATTTCGGCATCGACCGGTTTGCCCTGCATAATGGTGCGGTACATATTGTAGGCCATCAGTACCATGCCGCTCAGATACAGTACGCCGCCGAGGAAACGGATAACGTAGTAGGGCTTGGAGCGGCTGACCGAAGCGATAAACGCATGAGTCAGCGTGCCGTCGGCGTTGAGCTGGCTCCACAACAGACCCTGCATCACACCGGCAATCCACATCGAAGAGATATAGAACACCACGCCAATGGTGGCGATCCAGAAGTGAGCGTCGATCAGTTTCACGCTGTACATTTCCTTACGGCCGAACAAGCGCGGAATCAGGTAGTAGATCGAACCGATGGTAACGAAGCCCACCCAGCCCAGCGCGCCGGAGTGCACGTGGCCGACCGTCCAGTCGGTGTAATGGCTCAACGCATTGACCGCTTTGATCGACATCATCGGGCCTTCGAAAGTGGACATGCCGTAGAAAGACAGCGACACCACCAGGAATTTCAGAATCGGGTCGGTACGCAGTTTGTCCCAGGCGCCGGAGAGCGTCATGATGCCGTTAATCATGCCGCCCCAAGAGGGTGCGAACAGAATCAGCGACAGCACCATACCCAGCGACTGCGTCCAATCCGGCAGCGCGGTGTAGTGAAGATGGTGGGGGCCCGCCCACATATAGGTGAAAATCAGCGCCCAGAAGTGCACCACCGACAAACGGTAGGAGTAAACCGGACGGCCGGCCTGCTTGGGAACGAAGTAGTACATCATGCCCAAGAACGCCGCGGTCAGGAAAAAGCCCACCGCATTGTGGCCGTACCACCACTGCACCATCGCGTCGATGGCACCGTAGTAAACGGGGTAAGACTTCATCGGTGAAGCGGGGATGCTGAGATTGTTGACGATATGCAGCAGCGCAATCGCAAGAATGTAGCCGCCGTAGAACCAGTTGGCCACATAAATGTGTTTTACCTTGCGCTTAGCGATGGTGCCGAAGAACACGATGGCGTAGGCGATCCACACCGCCGCGATCAGGATGTCGATCGGCCATTCCAGCTCGGCATATTCTTTGGCCTGGGTGTAGCCCAGCGGCAGGGTAATCGCCGCCAGCACAATCACCAGCTGCCAGCCCCAGAAAGTAAAGGCCGGCAGCCAGCCGCCGAACAGGCGAGTGTTACAGGTGCGCTGCACCACATAGTAAGACGTTGCGAAAAGGCCGCTGCCGCCAAACGCGAAAATCACCGCGTTGGTATGCAGCGGACGGATGCGCCCGAAGTGGAACCACGGACCGACGTTGGACAAATCCAACTCCGGCCAGCGCAGCTGGGCGGCGGCAATCACCCCCACCAGCATGCCGACGATGCCCCAAATCACGGTCATCACGGTAAACTGGCGCACCACTTTATAGTTGTAGGTTTGCGTTTCCATTGTTCAAAGTCTCCATAAATACCGCCGCAACGCGAGCCGCCTGCAGGCAGCCTGAAACCTGTTACGTTACCGACGGTTTTACTGTGTAAATATTTTTTTACATGTGTGGTCAATCCAACTCGGCATTTTAAAGCAAAACCGCCTTTCCCACCAAACAGAATAATGGTAAAACACACATCTTTTCCGCAGGCATATGCGGCTTTTGCTGAATGTTGCCGGCTTATCCGCTTTTCAAAAAAGCGGTTTTAACACAATTCGAATAACTAAATCAAACAAACTTTAACACTTCTTATGATTCGTTACACCGTCTCTCCGCTGCCCGCAAGCCACCAATGGCAGGTATGCCTGACTTTCAGGCAGCCTGAAAACGCCACGCAAACGCTCGCGCTGGCCAACTGGACGCCCGGCAGCTACATGATCCGCGACTTTAGCCGCCACATCACCGCCATCCGCGCCGAGTGCGACGGCCGTCCCGCCGCGCTGGTGCAAACCGCCAAAAACCGCTGGCAGACGCCGGCGCAGGCCGGGCAGTACAGCATTTTCTATACCGTTTACGCCAACGATATGTCCGTGCGCGCTTCCCTGCTCGATACCGACCGCGGCTTTATCGACGGCGCCTGCCTATTTCTCAGTCTGCCCGATTGCCACAACCAGACGCACCAGGTCAGCTTTGAAAAGCTGCCTGAAAACTGGCAGATCGCCACCACTTTGACGCAAACAGCCGCGCAAACCTTTCAGGCTGCCTCCTACGGCGAATTAATCGACCACCCTTTCGAGCTGGGTGCCGCCATCGAAATCCTTGAATTTTCCGCCCGCAGCATTCCCCACCGCATCGCCATTAGCGGCATTTATCCCGATTTCGACCGCAGCCGCCTGATTGAAGACAGCCGCAAAATCTGCGAAACCGCGCTGGCGGTTTTCCCGCAGCAGGCACCGTTTGAGCGCTATTTGTTTTTGCTGCACGTTGGCGACCAAATCTACGGCGGTCTCGAACACCGCAGCAGCACCGCCCTGCACATCGACCGCCACAGCCTACCCGCCCACGGCCTGGGCGAAGCCGACCGCGGCTATACCGAGCTGCTCGGCCTGATTTCCCACGAATACTTCCACGCCTGGAACGTCAAATCCGTCAAACCCGCCGCCTTCGAGCCCTACGATTTGGAGCAGGAAAGCTACACCGAGCAGCTATGGGCGTTTGAAGGCATCACCGCCTATTACGACGACCTGATTCTCGCCCGCAGCGGCGTTATCAGCCCCGCCGCCTATCTCAACCTGCTCGCCCGCACCCTCAGCCACTGCCGCCAGCTGCCCGGCAGCCGCGTGCAGACGCTGGCCGAATCCAGCTTCGCCGCCTGGCACAAATTCTACAAAGCCGACGAAAACAGCCCCAACGCCATCGTCAGCTACTACCAGCAAGGCTCGCTGGCTGCCCTGTGCCTAGACCAACTCATCCGCCGCAACAGCGACAACAGCCAAAGCCTAGACACCGTGATGCGCGGCCTTTACCAAGACTGGCTCGACAGCCGCAGCGGCATCACCGAAGGCAGCTGGCAGCGGCGCGCGCAGGAAATCCTCGACCAAGACCTCGCCAGCTTTTTTCAGGCTGCCCTGTACAGCACCGCCGAGCTGCCACTGGTCGAAGCGCTGCGCCATATCGGCGTTGAGTTGCGCTGGCAGCCTGAAAAATCCGGCAGCAAAGGCGGCGTGGTCGAAAACTTCCCCGCCGCAGCCGAGCCGGCGGCCGAACTGGGCTGCCGTTTCAAACAGCAAGACGGCCACGCCCTGATTACCCACGTGCTCAACGGCAGCGCCGCCGAGCGCAGCGGTCTGATGCCGCAGGACAAAATCATCGCCGTTGACGGCTACGCCTGCCGCGATTTCGACCACCAGGCCGCTGATATAGCCGGTAAGCGCCACCGCCTGCACTTTTTCCGCCACGGCGTGCTGCGCGAAACCGATATCGTCCCCCAAGCCGCCGCCGCCCAAACCGCCTACCTGAAAATCAGCGACCCCGCCGCTCTCAAAAGCTGGCTCGCCGCCCAAGCAACCTGAAACCGCTGTCCTTATACCACAGCGGCAAAGGCAGCCTGAAAACCCCGTCCACCCGCAACCCGCCCCACGGCCAAGCAGCCTGAAAACCTTTCAGGCTGCCTTTTGCACCGAAAGAAACGCATGAAACCCCTGCTCCGCCTGCTGCTGCCGCTCGCCCTGCTCGCCGCCCTTGCCGGCTGCGAAGGCGCGCTGAGCCAAGATTTGTCCGACGACGCCTCGGCAGCCGCAGCCGCTTCCGCCGCCGTCGAAGCGCAATCCGCAGAACGGCCGCTGCCGCAGCTGCCGGCCGCGCAAAGCGGCAACCTGCTGCTTGATGCCGCCGCCCTTGCCGACGCCCAGCAGCGGCTGTCCGAACAGCTTGGCCGGCCTGCCGAACAAATCCTGATAACCGGCAGCATCGACTTTTACGACGGCGACGAGCCGCGCATCGAAATCGACCTGGTCGCGCCCGACGACGCTCTGCGCAGCGAACACTACATCTACCGCAGCGGCCTGTGGCAGCGCAGCGAAACCGACATCTTGCCGCCCGAGCGCAAAAAGCCGCTGCCCGCCGAAGCGCTGTCGTCCGTGCGCTTTGACCAAGCCGCCGAGCTGGCGCAGGCATGGGCAGCCAAAGCCGCCGGCGTGCATGCCGTTGTCCGCGAGCCCTATTATCTGTCGCTGATGCCGCTGGCAGACGGCAGCCACTTCTGGCACAGCGCCACCATCGAAACCCGCCGCGGCCAGTATTACCTGAGCTTCCACCGCGACGGCAGCGTATGGGAATTCAAAAAACTGTAAACCCGTGCCGTTTCAGGCAGCCTGAAAGCCGCCGTTTGCCCTTTCAGGCTGCCTGAAACCCTGTTCAAGAAAGCCCGAGCATGACTTCCCCTTCCCGCCGCCCCGCCATCGGCCTGTTCGGCGGCAGCTTCGACCCCGTCCACAACGGCCATCTGCACATCGCCCGCGCCTTTGCCGACGAGCTGGCGCTCGACACCGTCATCTTCCTGCCCGCCGGCGACCCCTACCACAAAGGCGGCAGCCGCACCGACGCCCGCCACCGGCTGGCGATGGCGCAACTGGCGGCGCAGGCCGACCCGCGCTTTGCCGTCAGCGACTGCGACATCGTCCGCCGCGGCGCCACCTACAGCAGCGACACCGCCGCCATCTTCCGCCAAAACTTCCCCGCCGCCGATCTGTGGTGGCTGCTCGGCGCCGACAGCCTGAACACCCTGCACACCTGGAAAAACTGGCGTCAGTTTGCCGACACCGTCAATATCGCTGTCGCCCGTCGTGCAGACGGCGGCACCGCACCCACCCCGCCCCACGCCGAATCCGCCGCCTGGCAGCGGCAGGCCGAAGCCGCAGGCAGCCTGAAAACCCTGTCCGCGCCGCTGCATCCGGCCAGTTCCACCGACATCCGCCGCGCCCTTGCCGGCGGCGGCGATGCCGGCGCGCTGCTGCCGCCAGAAGTGGCCGCCTATATCCGCCGCCACCGCCTTTACCATGCAGCCTGAACGCCGCCGCGCCGCGATGGCGTATAATCGCCCGTTTCCCAAACCATCCGATTTTTATCTATGAACGAACAAGATTCCGCCCGCCTGGCGCAGATGGTCGAAACCGCCGTCAATGCGCTCGAAGACATCAAAGCCAAAGACATCATCGTTATCGACACCTCCGAAAAAACCTCGCTGTTTGCCCGCATGATCATCGCCAGCGGCGACAGCAGCCGCCAAGTGCGCGCGCTGGCCAACAACGTTTCCGTGTCGCTCAAAGAAGCCGGCTTCCCGCTGATCGGCAGCGAAGGCCAGGACAGCGGCGAATGGGCGCTGGTCGATGCCGACGACCTGCTGGTACACGTTATGCTGCCGGCCGTGCGCGATTTTTACGATATCGAAGCGCTGTGGGGCGGCCAAAAACCCGCCTTCGACGGCGCCAAACCCTGGCATTCGGCCGATTAAGGCGTTTTTGCCCTTTCAGGCAGCCTGCGTAGCGTAGCGCAGTTGCGAAGCTAAAACCGCCGTCCGCCCCGTTTTCCCCTTGCCGCCATGGATCTCACCGCCCGCCTGACCCACGCCAGCGAACTCACCGACCGTCTGCAGTTCGACGCCGCCGAGTCGCTGCTGCGCCGGCTCGGCCGCCAAACCGAAGCACAGTTCGGCAGCCGCTCGGCCGAATACGCGCTGTGCCTGCGCGGCCAGGGCGAATGGCATCAGGCGGTGGGCGATCTGGCCGCCGCCGGCAGCCTGCTCAAACAAGCCAGGCTGATTTGTCTCGGCACCGTCGGCGCCGATGATCTGGCCAGCGCCCGCACCGGCGGCAGTCTCGCCCGCTTTCTCGACTGCTACGGCCGCCACCGCGAAGCCCGCGAAATGCTGGAAAACGCGCTGGCAACCTACCGCCGCGCCCTCGGTCCCAAACACCCCGACACCCTGCGCCTGACCGCCGATCTCGGCCGCGCCTGCCGCCACGACGGCGACATCCCGCAGGCGCTCGCCCATCTCGAAAGCGCCGCCGCCGCCTACGAAAAACTGTTCGGCATGGAGCACCGCCACACCGCGCAAACCTACACCGACGCCGCCGCCTGCTACCGCGTCCAAGGCTGGCACAAACAAGCGCTGTCGGTGCTCGCGCAAACCCGCGCCATCCAAAGCCGCTGCTCTGGTGAGCGCCACCCGCGCACCATCACCGCGCTAATCGAAACCGCCGCCGTTTACGACGCGATGAAAGACCACCGCCAAGCCAAGCCGCTCTATATCCGCGCCGCCGCCGACTGCCGCGCCGTTCTCGGCAGCCGCCACCCGCTCTACGCCCACATTCTCAACTACCAGGCGCAGCACTACTGCCGCCAGCACCGCTTCGGCGCCGCCGCCAAACTGATGCAGCAGGTGCTGCCGCTGTATCTCGAACACTTCGGCAAACAACACCCCTACACCCAAGAAGCCTCGCGCAATTTCGAACTCTTCGCCCTCTTCGGCGAACGCGGCGGCGGCCAGCGGCACTGAGCCGCCAACCGGCAAAGCAGCGCCAAGCAGCCTGAAACCAAGGCAGCCTGAAAACCGCCAACGGTTTTTTCAGGCTGCTTTTTATTGCTACCGTTCGGCTTTCAGGCTGCCCGTTTCGCGGGCAGCACGTAGGTCGGATTCTCGAATCCGACAACCAGCCGTAAGGGCGGCATTTATGCGGGAACGGAAAATGTCGGATACGGGTATCCGACCTACAACGGCAAAGCAGCCTGAAAAACCTCCAACACGGGTTTTCAGGCTGCTTTGTGTGAAGTGCGCCAGACTCAGAAGCTGTAGTTCACGCGCAGGGTGTAGTTGCGCGGGGCGGCGGGCATGGCGTCGGAGCGCCAGTATTTGCGGTCGAACAGGTTGCCGACGGCAAAGGTGGTATTGAGCTGCTTCCAGTTCCAGCCGACCATGGCATCGACGCGGGCAAAGCCGGGCAGGTGGTCGGCGGCGCCGGCGCGGGTGTAGCCGTAGCGCTTGCCGCTGCCGGTGATGCCGACTTCGCCGTAAAGCTTGGCGGTGGGTGTGTAGCGGAAGAACAGGTTGCCGGTTACGCTGCTGGTGCCGCTCAGGTGCTGGCCGACATTATTCGGCGTGGCGTCGTCTTTCACCACTTTGGCCTGCATCACGCCGAAGGAGCCGCGCAGATAGAGTTTTTGCGGCACGATTTGGCCGATGGCCGAGAGTTCGGCGCCGCGCGAGCGGTGTTTGCCGCTGACTTCCCAATGGAAGGGATCGTTTTGCGGGTCGGGGCGGTAACGGATGTTGTAGCGCTCGATTTGGTACAGCGACAGCGTGGTGTCGAGCTTGCCGCCCAGCCACGAGCTTTTGATGCCGGTTTCATACTGCTTGGCGTATTCGGGCGAAGTGTTGGAATTGGCGGCGGCGTTCACCGCGTTGATGCTCATGTAGCTGCGGCCGCCGTAGGGCGAGAAGCCTTTGTTGTAGCCGGCGTAAACGGTGTGCGCGGGCGTGATGTCCCATACGGCGCCGAAGTTGGGGCTGAAGGAATGGCCGCTGTAGCTCTGGCTGGTGTTTCTCAGCTTGTTTTCGGAGCGGAAGGTGTATTTATCGTAACGGCCGCCGGCAACGAATTTGAGCTGCGGGGTTAGCGAGAAGATGTTTTGCACAAACAGGCCGTAGGAATCGGCTTTATGCTGGTTTTGGGTCAGTATCGGCTGCAGGCGGCCGGACGAAGGCCAGGTATCGCGGTTATAGGGATCGATCGGCACGGTAAAGCTGCCGCGGTAGCCCAAAGTCGGGTTGCGGTTTTCGCGGCTGGCGTCGAAACCGACGGTCAGGTGGTTGTCGAAACGGCCGATTTGGTAGTCGCCGTTGAGCGTGAAGCTGCTGGATAAGGTTTTGTTGTCGGTCTGCTGCCAGGCGTAGTTGCGCACAATCTGGCTGCCGTTGATGCGGCCGGCGTAGAAATGGTCGAAATCCTGCGCGGCGCGGCGGTGGGCTAGCTGCCATTGCAGGTTCCAGCGCTCGTTAAAGGCGTATTCCAGATTGGAGCGCCACACTTGCAGTTTGTCTTCGACAAAATCATTGGGGTGGGCAAAACCGGTGCGGTAGGAAAGATTGAAATGGTCGTAAACGTTTTTGCCCGGGCCGCGGTCGGGCGTGCGTTTGACTTTGTCGTAGGTGTACTGCCCCGTCCATTTCAGGCTGCCGAAACGCAGGGTAATGCTGGGCGAAACCATCGCGTTTTTGCTGTCGATGCCCGAGCGGAAAGAATTGGCGCGGCCGACTTCGCCGCTCAAACGCAGGGCGACGTGCGGGTTGAGCACTTCGTTCACGTCCACGTTCAGGCTGCGGTTTTCCCAGCTGCCCAGGCTGACGCCGACGTTGCGGCTTTGTTTGAAGTTGGCGTATTTGCTGACCATATTGATCACGCCGCCGCCGTTGGTGCGGCCGTAGAGCACCGACGAGGGGCCTTTGAGAATTTCCACGCGCTCGATATTGGCGGTGCTGCGGCGCACCTGGCCGCTTTCGCGCACGCCGTCGCGGTAGATGTCGTTGGCATCGGCGTTGAAACCGCGCAGCATTATGCTCTCGCCACGCATATCGTAGGCAGCGTCGATGCCGGCGTTGCCTTCCAGAATCGAGCTCAAATCGTTGGTGCCGTAATTTTTGTTTTTCTGGATGTTGAGGGTATCGACGGTTTGCGGGATTTCTTTGGTACGCAAACCGTTGCGGGTAACGGCGGCTTCGCCGTAGTCGATATAGCCTTTGAGAATGCTGGTTTCAGGCTGGCCGACCACGGTTACCGTGGGCAGCGTGGCGGCATAACCGCCCTGCTCATCGGCATCGTCGGCATGGGCAGACAAAGGAAACGCCGCCAGCAGCATCAGGCTCAGCGGCGACAGTAAACGGGTGGGTGCGGGCATAAATACTCCGGAAATCAGGTTAAAAAGAAGCAATCGAAAATAGTTTTTGTTGTGATTCGTATTTTAACGTAAATTTTCCAAGCAGGCAGCCTGAAACTTGCCGGCAACAACAAAACCACAACAGAAAACAGCGGCCGGCCGCCGTTTTGCGCAAGGGAATTGGGATGGCACAGGCAGCCTGAAAACCGCAAACAGGGTTTTCAGGCTGCTTTTTGGTTACACAGCAGCACGTAGGTCGAATTCTTGAATCCGACAGCCGGCCGCAAGGATGGCACTTATGCAGGAACGGAAATGTCGGATACGAGTATCCGACAGTTGCTACACAACTTTCAGGCTGCCTTTTGCGTTGGGGCAGCCTGAAAAGCACAGCAGCCTGAAAACCGCAAACACGGGTTTTCAGGCTGCTTGGCATTCGGGTGCGGCGTTTACAGCAAACGCTCGATTGGCAGCAGCGACAGGAAATTGTTGAGCAGCCGTTTCCAAGTGCCGGCTTCGGGCTCGCGCTTGGAGGTTTCGCCGGTTTGCGGGTCGCGCCAGCGCAGCTTGCCGCTGCTGTCCAGGCTGACGCGGTAGGCTTCGGCGGCGGTTACCCGCTCAAGGTGCGCCTGCATTTGCGCGGCCAGCGGCGGGTAGTAGATCATCAGCCCCATTTCGGTGTTGAGGCGGGCGGAGCGCGGGTCAAGGTTGAAGGAGCCGACAAACACGCGCTCGCGGTCGAAAATAAAGGTTTTGGCGTGCAGGCTGGTGGAAGAGCCGGTCAGGCCTTTGTCTTTACCGCGCGCGGCCACAGCCTGGCCGGGCTTGAATTCGTAGAGGGTAACGCCGGATTCCAGCAGGCGGCGGCGGTAGCGGGCGTAGCCGGAATGGACGGCGGCAACGTCGGTGGCGCGCAGCGAGTTGGTGAACACGGTAACGGCAACGCTGCGCCGCGCAAGGCTGTCAAACAGTTTCAGCCCGCTGCGGCCGGGCACGAAGTAGGCGCTGACCAGATACATTTCGCGCTCGGGTGTTTGCATCGCCTGCTCGATTTCGTCGGCGATATTGATGCGGATGCGGCGGTCGAGGGCTTTGTCGGGGTCGTCGCTCACCAAACGGGTGTCGGCGCGGATGTAGTCCACCCGCCCGGCATCGACGGCCTGGCGCAGCGGGCTGTCGGCCAGCGTCTGCAAAAAGGCGCGCTGGGCGGCATCGGGGGCGGCGGCAATGGTTTCAGGCTGCGCGTTGGCGACGATGCGCTCGAAGGGATAGGCCGAATCGCTGTGCCAGTAGCGGTCGAAATCCTGCGAGATTTCGCGCACCACCGGCCCGGCCAGCAGCACGTCGGTATCGGCAAAGGCGGTGTCGGGATGGCTGCCGAAGTAGGAATCGCCGATGTTGCGCCCGCCGATGACCGCCATCTGGTTGTCGGCGGTGAGCGATTTGTTGTGCATGCGCCGGTTCAGGCGCGGGAAGTCGGTGAGATAGCCGAGAAAGCGCCATTTGCGGTGGAGAAAGGGGTTGAACAGGCGCACGCTGATATTGGGATGGCGGTTGACGGCGGCCAGATAGCCGTCCATGCCGCGGGTGTTGTTGTCGTCCAAAAGCAGGCGCACGCGCACGCCGCGGTCGGCGGCGGCCAGCACTTTCTGCATCAGCAGGCGGCCGGTAAGGTCTTTGCGCCAGATGTAGTAGCGGATGTCGAGCGACACTTGGGCGTGGTCGATCAGCTCGGCACGGGCGACGAAAGCATCTTGGGCGTCGTCAATCACATACAGCAGGGTCGGCAGGCGGCCGTCGCCGGCGGGATGCGGTTGCGGCGACGGCTGCTCGGCACTTTTCAGGCTGCTTTCGCCGTTTGCGCCTTTAAGGGGTGCGACGGCGGCGGAATTTTCAGGCTGCCTGCCGTCTGCATCACCCGCTGCCGCTGCGGTTTCGCTGCTTGTGGGAACGGCTGCCGGCGTATCGCTGGCGTGTTCAGGCTGCCCTGCCCCATCGGCTTTCAGGCTGCCTGAAACCGCAGCCGATGCCGCTGCGCCGTTTTCAGGCTGCTTGGGCGCGGCGGAGATTTCCGGCGGCGGAGTACCGTTATCCAGCGGCGGCAGCCGCAGCGCGGCAGCCAGCAGCGGCGAAGCAGCAGTGTCGATAAAGCTGCTCTGCTCGCGCCCGTCCTGCGAGGGCAGCGACAGGCAGCCTGAAAGCAGCGCCGCCGCCAGAAATACAGGCAGCCTGAAAGGGCGCAAAGTGCTTCCCGACGGGAAAAAACACCTTGCGGCGGCTTTCAGGCTGCCTGCGGCGGCCGGTTTATTTGGCCAGTTCGGCATCGACTTCACGGTACAGCGCGGCAAAATCGGGGATGCCGACATAGGTTTTCAGCACCTTGCCCTGTTTATCGATCAAGACGCTGGTGGGGTAAAGCTCGGTGTTCAGATAGCTGCGGCTAACGCTGCGTTCGGCATCGAAGGCGACGCGAAAGGGCAGGCGGCGCTGTTCGCTGTAGGCGCGCACCTGTTCGAGACCGTTTTCCGGACTGACGGGCACGGATATGGCGAGAATCTGGAAGTCGCGGCCGCGGTAGTCGCCGTCCATTTTCACCAGCTTGGGCATTTCGCTGACGCAGCCGGGGCAGGTGGGAAACCAGAAATTGACTAGGGTTACGCGGTTTTGGAAGTCTTGTTCGGACAGCGTTTGGCCGTTGAGATCGGTAAGGCTGAAGGCGGGGGCGGCGGGCTTGTCTTGCGACAGGGCAAAGGCAATCAGGCCGCCAACCAGGATGATGGAGAACAGGGGCAGGATGATTTTTTTCATTGTTTTAAGACGGGGTTTGTGTGCGGATGTGCTGCAGGGCGGCCAGCAGCGTGTCAGGCAGCCTGAACGCGCGGGCGTCGCGGGTGGGAATCAGGGTTACGGCGGCTTCGGCGGCGGTTTTGCCGCTCTGGGCAACGGTAACGGTTTGGGCGACCAGCAGGCGGCGCGACTGGACTTCGAGCAGGCGGCTGGCAATCAGCAACTCGTCGTCGAGCACGGCGGCGTGGCGGTAGCGGATGTCGATATGGGCGACAACCAGGCGGGCGCCGCCCAATTCGTCGAGCACGCCGGCGCGGCGGAAATACGTCCAGCGCGCCTGCTCGAGAAATTCGAGATAGCGCGCGTTATTGACGTGGCCGTAGCCGTCCAGATGGCAGTTGTGGACGAGAATGCGGTGGGCTTCGCTCATGGTTTCAGGCTGCCTGCGCCGTCAGTTAAGCAGGGTAATCGGGCGGAAGCTCTCGCGCACCAGCGCATCTTCGCTCAAATCGGTGATGACGCTGGAGAGCTCGATGTCGAACCATTCGTGGAAAATATCCGGATGCAGCTCGGGCCAGGTGCTTTCGTCTTCACACCAGTCGGCCAGCTCGGCGGCGAACACGGTTTCGAGATGGCTTTGGATCTGGTCCCACACTTCATCGGCGTTTTCGCAGGGGGCGACGAGATAGGAATTGGCGTCGGCCTGCAAATCTTCGAGGGTCAGCCCTTCGGTTTTGCCGCCGGGCAGGCTCTCCAGCCACGCCCAGAAGGGTTCGAGCGGAATCAGCAGAAAAACGCTGCGGTTGACTTCGTACATGGATTTTCCTTATCGCGGTGGACTTGGGGCGGCGCGCAATGCGGCGGCGGTTTTTTAGCTCCGCAACTCCGCTACGCTACACAGGCTGCTGTTGCCGGCTACTCGGCGGCGGGCGCGGATGCGCTGCTTTCGGCGGCGCCGGCGTTTTCAGGCTGCCTGCTGTCGGCGTTGGCATCGGTCGCGGGGCTTGGGCTTGCAGTTTCGCTGGCTGCAGTGGCAGCGTTTTCAGGCTGCTTGGCGCTGCCGTTGCTGTTATCGGCGCCGTTTTCGAGTTCGGGGTCGGTCAAATCGTCGCCGGCGCCGGCATCGGGGCTGGCGGACAAGGCGGGATCGGACAGCTCGCCGTCGGCGGCGGCCGGGTCGGTATTGCCGGTTTGCTTGGCGCGCAGGGCAAGATAAACGTCGCGGGTGTAGGCGTATTTGTCGAGCGCAACCTGGTCAAGCGTATCGGTCAGATCCAGCAGCTGCTCGCGCTGGCTGACGACGTTCAGGCCGGCGGCGCCGTAGCGGACGCCGGCGGCGGGCATCAGCAGCCGTTCGGGCGAATACAGCACGGCAACCACGCCGCCGACGCTGTCGCGTATGGTGGACGGCCCCATCAGCGGCAGGACGAAATAATTGCTGCGCTTCCAGCCCCAGCTGGCGAAGGTGTCGCCGAGGGTGTTTTTGTTGTTGGGCATGCCGGCGGCGTCGGCGATATTGATCAGGCCGCCAAGGCCGAAGGTGGAATTGACCGCCACGCGCATAAAGTCGTAGCCGGCTTTGCGCACGTTGCCGCGCAAAAGATTGCTGCCGATGCTGCCGATGTCGCGCAGGTTGTTGAAAAAGTTGCTGACGGCGCTGCGCGCGGGCTTGGGGGTAACGGCGCGATAGGCGCGGGCGGCAGGGCTTAAGACGTAGCGGTCGGCCTTGTCGTTGAACTTGAATACCGCGCGGTTGTATTTCTCATACGGGTCCTGCGGGTGATCGGCAAGGGCGCTCAGGCTGAAACACAATGCCAGCGCGCAAAGGGCGGCGTGGGCGGCTTTCATTCGGCGATCCAGTCTTCGATGTCGTAAAGGGCGGCCAGCTCGCGGGCGGCGGCGGGCAGCGCCAGATGTTTCAGGCTGCCTGCGCCGCGGATGCGGCGGGCGGCGAGCAGTAGCGACAGGCTGGCGGAATCGACGGCGGCCACGCCGCTCCAGTCGATGCTGTGGGTTTCAGACTGCCGGCACTGCTCTTGGAAGCGGCGGTAGTTTTTGCCGTTCAGGCTGCGGACGGTGATGTCGCCGCGCAGGTGCAGGCAGCCGCTGCGCACTTCGCTGTCCATTATTTGCCGCCGTTTTTCGCTTTCAGATCGGCAATCAGGCCTTCGACGCCTTTTTCTTTGAGTACCGGCTCAAACTGTTTTTTCTGGCCGCGTACCAAGTCGAACACGCCTTCAAAGCTGACGTTGAACACGCGATAGACTTTGCCGTCCTGATAGGTACTGAAAACGGCCTGCACCGGCTGCTGGCCGGGCGCCTGAATCACGGCGTGCACTTCGACAATCTGTTTGTTGCCCAACAGCTTGCCGCCGTTTTTGACTACCGGATTGCCTTTGATATCGACTTTGGCGTTTTTGTACATCAGCATCTGGCGCGAATAGGTGCGGATCAGCATGGCGCGGTGTTCTTTCACCAATTCCTGCTTCTGCGCTTCGCTGGCCTGGTTCCACGGCGCGCCGACGGCCACACGGGTCATCAGGTCGAAATCGAAATAGGGAACCGCGTAGTTTTCGGCTTCGCGGCGCACGGCGGCATCGTTTTTGCCGTTGGCTTTTTTCAGGATGGCGAGCACTTGGTTGGAATTGTCGCGAACCTGGTTGACGGCCTGCTGCGGGCTGGCGAAAGCCAGGCCGATGCTCATGGCGCCGATGGCCAGCGCGGTGGCGATTGCAGATTTTTTCATAAGGTTTCCTTTCCTTGCCCCGTGTTATTCGGAAGCCGCCGGGGCGGAAGCGGCGGAGTCGGTTTTCTCTTCTTTGTTTATAAAGTTGCCGATAAACTGGTTGATCAGGTTTTCCAGCACCACGGCGGAGGTGGTGAGGGCGATGGTGTCGCCGTTTTCCAGCTTCTCTTCTTCGCCACCCTGGCTCAAGCCGATGTATTGCTCGCCCAGCAGGCCGGAAGTGAGGATTTGGGCGCTGGCATCGCTGCTGTAGCGGTATTGGCTGTCGATTTCTAGGCTGACTTTGGCCTGGAAGTTCTGCGGGTCGAGTTCGATACGGCTCACCCTGCCCACCAGCACGCCGGCGGTACGCACCGGCGCCTGCACTTTCAGGCTGCCGATGTCGGCGAACTCGGCATAAACCGTATAGCTGGGACGGCTGCCTGAAAAGCCGCTGCCGCCGCCGGCGACGCGGAAAGCGAGCGCCGCCAGCGCGGCAAAACCCAATAGGACAAACAGTCCGACCCAAATTTCCAAAACGCTTTTTTTCATCGGCTTATCCGGCAAACATAAATGCGGTTAATACAAAATCCAAAGCCAGCACGCACAGGGCGGAGGCGACGACGGTGCGGGTGCTTGCCCGCAGGATGCCTTCGGCGGTAGGCACGCAGTGAAAACCCTGGTAAACGGCAATCAGCGTAACTGCGACGCCGAACACCGCCGATTTGGTCAGGCCGTTGAGCACATCATAGCCCAAAGCGATGTTGTTCTGCATCTGCGACCAAAACACGCCGCTGTCCAGCCCCAGCCATTCGACGCCGATCAGATAGGCGCCGGCGATGCCGGCAACATTAAACACCGACGCCAGCAGCGGCATCGACAGCACGCCCGCCCAAAAGCGCGGCACCACCACCCGCGACACCGGATCGACGGCCATCATGCCCATCGCTTCGAGCTGCTCGGTGGTTTTCATCAGGCCGATTTCGCTGGTCATCGCACCGCCGGCGCTGCTGGCAAACAAAATCGCCGCCAGCACCGGCCCCAGTTCGCGCAGCAGCGAGGCGGCCACCATATAGCCCAAAATGTCGGCCGATTTGAATTTCGCCAGCTGGGTATAGCCCTGCAGCCCCAGTACCATGCCGACAAACAGGCCGGACACCGCCACAATCAGCACCGACAGCACGCCGGCAAAATACATCTGGCGCACGGTCAGCCGCAGCCGCGCCAGCTGCGCGGGCGAGCGCGCCAAGATACGCAGCAGAAATAGGCTGACTGCGCCGAGCGAGCGGATAAAACCCAGGGTGTTCGCCCCGAGGATGCGGATCAGTTCCATAGTTTAAGGTGCACAAACGTTCAAATGCGGGTTTGGGTTTTCAGGCTGCCTGATTAACGCTTTCAGGCAGCCTGAAAGCATCCGGTGGCGGTTTCAGGCTGCCCTGCCTTTGCGCGGCGAGAGCAAATCCTGGCGCAAATCCTGCTGCGCCGGATAACGGAAAGCCACCGGCCCGTTGGGCAGGCCGCCGACAAACTGGCGCACCCACGGCGAATCGAGTTCGCGCATTTCGTCGGGCGTGCCGGAAAACACGATTTCGCCGTGGGCTAGGAAAATCACCTGATCGACAATCTGCAGCGATTTTTCGATGTCGTGGGTAACCATCACGCTGGTGGAGCGCAGCGAACGGTTGACACGGCTGATCAGATGGGCGATGACACCCAGTGAAATCGGATCAAGGCCGGTAAAGGGTTCGTCGTACAGCACCAGTTCGGGATCGAGTGCGATGGTTCGCGCCAGCGCCACCCGCCGCGCCATGCCGCCGGAGAGCTCGGCGGGCATCAGATTTTCGACGCCGTACAGCCCGACGGCGTTCAGTTTGAGCAGCACCAGATCGCGCACCGCTTCTTCGGGCAGCGCGGTCAGCTCGCGCATTGGGAAAGCGATATTTTCGTACACCGACAAATCAGTAAACAGCGCGCCGTGCTGAAACAGCACACCCATGCGCCGGCGGTGTTCGTCGAGCTCGCGGCGGCTGAAAGACGCCAAATCGCGTCCCTGCACCAAAACCTGGCCGGTAGTGGGCTGCAGCTGGCCGGTAATCAGGCGCATCAGCGTGGTTTTGCCGCTGCCCGAGCCGCCCATCACGGCGGCGAAACGCCCTTCGCCGATGCTGAAGCTTACCTGCTTGAGCACCGGTCGTTCGTCGTAGGCGAAGGCGACTTCGCGAAACTCAATAAACGGCACGGCCATGCGCGTATCCCGATGTGAAAGCGGCGTATGTTATGCGTAAGCGTCTGACAAAGCAAGACGGCAACCCGGGCTGCCGTCCTGTTTTGCTGCGCGGAAAAACTTTCAGGCTGCCTGAAAGCCGGCGGAGGCGATATAGGCGTAGGCCGAATGGTTGTGGATGGATTCGAAGTTTTCGCTCTCGACCATAAACTCGCTGATGCGCGGGTCGGCAGCCAGCGCCGCAGCGGCGTCGCGCACGATGTCTTCGACGAATTTCGGGTTTTCGTAGGCACGTTCGGTAACGAATTTTTCGTCGGGGCGTTTGAGCAGGCCGTAGAGCTGGCAGGAGGCCTGGTTTTCGATGATGTCGATGATGTCTTCCGGCGGCATGCTCTCGGCGCAATCAAGGGTAACGGTAACGTGCGAGCGCTGGTTGTGGGCGCCGTACTCGGAGATTTCTTTCGAGCAGGGGCACAGGCTGGTAACCGGAATCAGGATTTTCAGCCGGCTGCGGTAGCGGCCGCCGTCAAGGTCGCCGCTCAAAACGATGTCGTAATCGAGCAGCGAGCGGATGCCGGACACCGGCGCGGCTTTGGTGCGGAAAAACGGAAAAGCGGCGCTGATGCTGCCGGCGTCGGCACCGAGCCGCGCGAGCATTTTTTCCAGCAGAACCCGCATGCTGCCGGCATCGAAGGCTTCGCTTTGCGCTTCCATCAGTTCGACAAAGCGCGACATATGCGTGCCTTTTTGTTCGGCCGGCAGGAACACGGTCATCGTCATCCGTGCCACCGTGGCCTGTTCGCCTTCGCGGTGGCGCACGCGGATCGGGAAGCGCAGGTCTTTGATGCCGACGCGGTTGATGGGGAGATTGCGCAGGTCTTTGCTGCTTTGCACGTCTGCGATGGCACTCATGCGGGGGAAGTCCTTCAAATCGGGTGTGTGTGGTGTGTGGTTTCAGGCAGCCTGAAAGCCGCGCTGCCGCCCCTTTCGCTGCGGGGCGGGCAAGTATATCATTTGGCCTGTTGTTTGACATACGCCCAAAATTGATTCTGGCTATCCGCCCCATCCGCGTTTCAGGCAGCCTGAAACGCCCGACCATACAAACAAGGAGCCTGTTGTGAAGTTTGCCACCGAAGCCATCCACGCCGCCTACAATCCCGACGAACACAACCGCGCCATCATGCCGCCGCTGTACCAGAACAGCATGTTCGCCATGCACGCCATCGGTGAAAACATCCCCCACCGCTATTCGCGCCTGTCCAACCCCACCCGCCAGGTACTCGAAGACACTGTAGCCGCGCTCGAACACGGCAGCCGCGGTCTGGCCTTTGCCAGCGGCATGGCCGCCGCCGACTGCGTGTTCCGCACCGTGCTGCGCCCGGGCGATACCGTGCTGGCGGTGTCCGACATCTACGGCGGCGTCCACGACCTGCTCACCCAGGTTTACGCGCCTTGGGGCGTGAACGTAGTGTTCGCCGATCTGACGCAGCCTGAAAACCTGGATGCCGCGCTGGCGGCGCAGCCGGTGAAACTGGTGTGGCTGGAAACTCCGTCCAACCCGCTGCTGCGGCTGGTCGATATCCCGCTGCTGGCGCAAAAGGCCAAAGCCGCCGGCGCGCTGGTCGGCTGCGACAACACCTTTGCCACGCCCTATCTGCAAAACCCGCTGGATATGGGCTGCGACATCGTTCTGCATTCGGCCACCAAATACCTGTGCGGCCATTCCGACGTGCTGATGGGCGTGCTGGCACTCAAAGACGAAGCGCTGGCCAAAGCCATGCACAATATGATGGTCAACACCGGCGGCGTGGCCGGCCCGATGGACTGCTGGCTGGTGCTGCGCGGCATCAAAACGCTGGCGGTGCGGATGCAGGCGCACCAAAGCAACGCGCTGGAAACCGCCCGCCGCCTGCAACACCACCCCGCCGTGGCCGCCGTCTATTACCCCGGCTTGGAAAGCCACGAGCATCACGATTTGGCCAAACGCCAGATGCGCGGCTTTGGCGGCGTGGTTTCCCTGCGCCTGAAAAACGACAGCCGCGAAGCCGCCGACCGCGTGGTGCGCACCTTTAAGTTGGTGCAAATGGCCTCCAGCCTCGGCGGCGTCGAAACGCTGGTGAACCACTGCTACAGCCAGTCGCACAGCGGCATGCCGCCGGCGTTCAAAGAAGCCCACGGCATCACCCCCGGCCTGCTGCGCCTGTCGGTGGGCATCGAAGACATCGAAGACATCTGGCAGGACGTCGATCAGGCATTAAAGGCAGCCTGAAAAACGGATGCCGTTTGACGGGCGCAAAAGCAGCCTGAAAACCGTATCGGCGGTTTTCAGGCTGCTTTTGCGCGGAACAAAGGCGGTCTGTGGATTGTTATTTTTTGATGCGCTGGCATGTCATGCCCATCAGCGGGGGATTGGCGGCGTTGGTAAGCGTAAACAAATCGGGGGTGAAGGTGAGTATGCGATAGGATTCGCTGCTTCTGTTTTGCAAGATGCGGGCGAGCTGTTTGTCTATCGCCGCTTCGGGCGAATCGGGCGCAGGGGACAACTCAGGCGCAGCGGGTCTGTGTTTGTGCAGCTTGGTGGTTTTTTGGTCATGGAAAGTGAGAATGTTGCCGCGCACGCTCCATTTGCCGTTTGCGGTTAGCTTGTATTGATAGTTGGTTTTGTCGTTGCTGCCGGGTTGGGACGAGCCTTTTTCGCCGGGCGCATCTATGCGGAAGGTAAGCGTTGCTTGGCTGGTGTAACGAGCGTTGGGCTTAAATTGTATGGTGCTGTCGTCTTGCACTTCATCGCCTATTTGGGTGCGGCATTGCCAGTTGCCGATAAAATCGCCGGCTTTGGGCGCAACGGTTGATTTGCCTTTGGGCGCGGCGAAGCCGGCGACGGGCAGCACGAGCAGAAGGGCGGAGAGTAGGATTTTAGACATAGCATTTCCTTGTTAATTTAGATGATGGGAGCGTTTGGCTGTTGTGGGCAAGGCAGCCTGAAAACGCATAAAAGGCGTGTTTTGCTGGGGGGATGCCAAAGTGCGTAAACCTATTTTCAGGCTGCCTTGCGATGGTTGAACACAAAGCAGCCTGAAAACGTTTGGCGGCGGGTTTCGTGTGTTTAGCCAGCCGCCAGCGCCGCGCGCAACTCGTCGAAACTGCATACGGCGGTGCCGAGTTTGGCGACCACCACGCCGGCGGCGGCATTGGCGGCGTGCATGGCGTCGGTCAGCGTGTAGCCGGCAGCCAGGCACAGCCCCATGGCGGCGATTACGGTATCGCCGGCGCCGGAAACGTCGTACACCTCTTGGGCGCGGGTGGGCTGGTGGTCGGTCTGGCCGGCGCGGTAAAGGCTCATGCCCTCTTCGCTGCGGGTCAGCAGCAACGCCTGCAAATCGAGCTGCTGGCGCAGGTTTTGCGCTTTGAAGCCCAGCTCTTCTTCATCTTGCCAGTTGCCGGTTACTTCCCGCAGCTCGGCGCGGTTGGGGGTAATCAGGGTGGCGCCGTGGTATTTGCGGTAGTCGCTGCCTTTGGGGTCGATCAGCACCGGCTTGCCGGCGGCACGGGCTTCGGCGAGCATCTGGGCGACTTCGGCCAGCACGCCTTTGCCGTAGTCGGAAAGAATCACCGCATCGTACTCGGGCAGCAGTTCGCGGTAGCGGCGCAGCACGTTTTTCAGGCTGCCTGCGCTGGGGCGCTGCTCGAAATCCAAACGGATCAGCTGCTGCTGGCGGGCAAGCACGCGCAGCTTCAGGGTGGTTTCAAAGCCGGGGCAGCGCTCGAGATGAGGCGCCACACCGTTGTCGCGCATCAGGCCTTCCAGCGTATCGGCGGCATCGTCTTCGCCGCAAACCGCCAGCAGCGCGGCCTGACCGCCGAGCGCGGCAATATTGCGGGCAACGTTGGCGGCGCCGCCGGCACGGTGTTCGGTTTTGGTGATTCTCGCCACCGGCACCGGCGCTTCGGGCGAAATGCGCGACACGTCGCCAAACCAGTAGCGGTCGAGCATCACGTCGCCCACCACCAGCACGCGGGCGGGGGAAAAATCTTGGCGCTCGGGAATGCGGTAAACCATACGCTTCTCCAATCACAAAGGCGCGGCAGGCAGGCGGCCGCACCGGTTTTCAGGCTGCCGCAAACGCAGCGGCACGGCGCTGTTTGCGGGCGCGGCATTTTAACCTGATTTGCCGGTCAAACGCCGCCGGCAGGCAGCCTGAAACGGCAAAAGCAGCCTGAATCAAAGTACCGTTTGCGCGAAACGTTTGTTGCAACGGCATATTTTTTTGTGCGCCCCGCCCTTGAATTCGTCTGCTGCCGCCTTAATTTACCCGTCCGTTGCAGACTTCGGTCTGTATTGCTTTTTTGTCCAACCCTGATTATCCGGAGTAAAACATGACTATCCGCCCCCTGCACGACCGTGTGGTTGTGAAACGCTTGGAAGCTGAAGAGAAAACCGCATCTGGCATCATCCTGCCGGGCTCTGCCGCCGAAAAACCCGATATCGGCGAAGTAATCGCCGTGGGTGCCGGCAAAGTGGGCAAAGACGGCCAGCGCCGCGCTTTGGATGTGAAAGTCGGCGACAAAGTGCTGTTCGGCAAATACAGCGGCCAAACCGTTAAAGCCGACGGCCAGGAATTGCTGGTGATGCGCGAAGAAGACATCTTCGGCATTGTCGAATAAATCCGCAGGCAGCATCTTTAATATGTACCCGGGACTGCCGTTTCAGGCAGCCTGAAAATTAAAAAACCCTTTGGAGTAAATTGATTATGGCAGCAAAAGACGTTCAATTCGGCGCCGACGTGCGTCAGAAAATGGTAAACGGCGTAAACGTACTGGCCAACGCCGTGCGCGTAACCCTCGGCCCCAAAGGCCGCAACGTGGTGCTTGACCGCTCCTTCGGCGGCCCGCACATCACCAAAGACGGCGTTACCGTGGCCAAAGAAATCGAATTGAAAGACAAGTTTGAAAACATGGGCGCGCAAATGGTGAAAGAAGTGGCGTCCAAAACCAACGACGTGGCGGGCGACGGCACCACCACCGCCACCGTGCTGGCGCAGGCCGTGGTCGGCGAAGGCATGAAATACGTTACCGCCGGCATGAACCCCACCGATCTGAAACGCGGCATCGACAAAGCCGTGGCCGCGCTGGTTGACGAGCTGAAAAACATCTCCAAACCCTGCGAAACCTACGAGCAGATCGCCCAAGTTGGCTCCATCTCCGCCAACTCCGACGAGCAGGTCGGCAAAATCATCGCCGACGCGATGCAGGAAGTGGGCAAAGAAGGCGTGATTACCGTGGAAGACGGCAAATCGCTGGAAAACGAATTGGAAGTGGTCAAAGGCATGCAGTTTGACCGCGGCTACCTGTCGCCCTATTTCGTGAACGACCCCGAAAAACAAATCGCCGGTCTCGACAGCCCCTTCGTGCTGCTGTTCGACAAAAAAATCAGCAACATCCGCGATCTGCTGCCCGTTTTGGAACAAGTGGCCAAAACCAGCCGTCCGCTCTTGATTATTGCCGAAGACGTTGAAGGCGAAGCGCTGGCCACTCTGGTGGTGAACAATCTGCGCGGCATCCTGAAAACCGTTGCCGTCAAAGCCCCGGGCTTTGGCGATCGCCGCAAAGCCATGCTGCAGGACATCGCCATTTTGACCGGCGGCACCGTGATTGCCGAAGAAGTCGGCCTGTCGCTCGAAGAAACCAAGCTTGAACACCTGGGCCAGGCCAAACGCATCGAAGTGGGTAAAGAAAACACCACCATCATCGACGGCATCGGCGACAAAGCCCTGATCGACGCCCGCGTCAGCGAAATCCGCAAGCAGATCGAAACCGCCACCAGCGATTACGACAAAGAAAAACTGCAAGAACGCGTGGCCAAACTGGCCGGCGGCGTAGCCGTGATCAAAGTGGGGGCTGCTACCGAAGTCGAAATGAAAGAGAAAAAAGACCGCGTGGACGACGCGCTGCACGCCACCCGTGCCGCCGTTGAAGAAGGCGTGGTTGCCGGCGGCGGTGTCGCCCTGCTGCGCGCCCGTGCCGCCCTGCAAAAGGTTCATGCCGACAACGCCGACCAGGAAGCAGGCGTGAAAATCGTCCTGCGCGCCGTTGAAGCCCCGCTGCGCCAAATCGTTGCCAATGCCGGCGGCGAAGCCAGCGTGGTGGTCAACAAAGTGCTCGAAGGCGAAGGCAACTTCGGCTACAACGCCGGCAACGACACCTACGGCGACATGATCGCCATGGGCGTGCTCGACCCGGCCAAAGTAACCCGCAGCGCCCTGCAACACGCCGCTTCCATCGCCGGCCTGATGCTGACCACCGAGTGCATGATCGCCGACATCCCCGAAGACAAACCCGCCATGCCCGATATGGGCGGCGGCATGGGCGGAATGGGCGGCATGGGCATGATGTAAGCCCCGCCGCCGGCATCGCGCCGTTTTGAAACCAGGCAGCCTGAAAACCGGATTCGCGGTTTTCAGGCTGCTTTTTGTTGGTGCTGCCAGAAACTAACAATCCCATTGATACCGTTTCAGGCAGATGGGTTTCGTCTTTCAATTCCACACCTTCATCGCGCAGCAAATCTGCCTGCGCCGCCCAACCCGGCACCAGCCGCCCTGCGGCATTGACCACGCGGTGACAAGGATAATCGCCGTAATCCGCCGCATGGCGCAGCACGCTGCCGACCAGGCGGGCGTTTTTGTCCCTGCCAATTAGACGGGCGATTTGGCCGTAGGTGGCGACTTTGCCGATGGGGATTTCGGATACGGCGGAAAGAATTTGGTAGGCTAGGTAGTCGTTTTTTGGGCGCATAGATAAAGTTGGAACACAAGCTATGAACTTGCATTATTTGTTAAATTTTATAAGGGCTGTACTAGATAAGCAGTCATGTTAGACTGCAAAAATGAAGATAACCCGTTGCAAACTAAAAAAGAGTATTCAAAAGAAACTGCTTGAATTTTTTGTACTCGAAGTTACCGCCCGTTCTGCCGCCGATATTTTGGGTATTCATCCCAATTCGGCAGTCCTGTTCTACCGCAAAATCCGTATGGTCATCAACCATCATTTAGCCTTGGCTGCCGATAAGGTTTTTGAGGGCTCTGTTGAGTTGGACGAAAGCTATTTCGGCGGACGGCGTAAAAGCAGACATGGTCGTGGTGCGGCAGGAAAAGTGGTTGTCTTTGGCATTCTGAAACGCAACGGACGGGTCTATACCGTTGTCGTAGATAATGCCAAGTCCGATACTTTAATGCCTGTCATCAAAAGGAAAATCATGCCGGACAGTATTGTTTATACTGTATAGTCTGAGCAGCTACGACAAGTTGGATGTGAGCGGTTTTATCCATTACCGCATCAACCATTCCAAGGAATTTGCCGACCGCCAGAACCACATTAACGGCATTGAAAACTTTTGGAATCAGGCGAAACGCGTCTTGCGCAAATACAACGGAATCGATCGCAAATCTTTCCCGCTATTCTTGAAAGAATGCGAATTTCGGTTTAACTTCGGCACACCGTCCCAACAGCTAAAAATCTTGCGGGAGTGGTGTGGAATTTAGGGCTAATCTACGTCAGCCCCTAAGAGAAAGGCTACCTGAAAAATGGTTTTCAGGTAGCCTTTGGTGTTAGAGCACGATACAAAGAGAATGATTTCAGGCTGCTGCACGCCCAGCCATAAGGACAATCGCAGCCCCCGTCCTTAATGTACAAATCACTATCCAGCTTCAGCCATACCGAATAGTTTTCCGAACCGCACACCTCCGCCCGATAACGCCCGGCGGAAGTTTTTTGGACATCGCGAACCTTACCCTGCTGAAAATACAGCAGTCCGCGTTCGGCGATGTGGGGCGGAAATAGGCGGGGTAGGTAGATACCGGACATGGTTTGCTTCCAAGAAGTTGTTGAAACATGGGAAGTTTACTGGTTCGGCGATGTTTGGGGAGATGGCGGCGGGAAGATTTGCTTTGCAAAGGGGCAAAAGGTCGTCTGAAAATGGGGTTCAGACGACCTTTTAGGTGCTTGAAAGGAGGCGATAATTTATTTGGAATGCAATGATTGGATAATCAGCGGTATACAGGCTGCCACATCGCATCCTGCACGGCCTGTACCCAGTTTTCAGGCTGTTTGGTCGCTACACCGTCCTTGACCGCCTGTTTCGCCACGGCAACCGCCACAGTGGCGGATGACGCGCGCAGGTTGTCCACTGGCGGCAGCAGGGATGCGCCTGTATCTTGCGGGTTCACTTGTGATGCTACGGCTTCGGCGGCGGCAAGCAGCATACCATCGGTAACTTCTTTCGCGCCGGAGACGATCACGCCCAAGCCCAGACCCGGATAAAGCATGGCGTTGTTGGCTTGTCCGATTTGGTAGTTCACGCCTTTATAAGGAACAGGCGGAACAGGAATACCGACAGAAATTAACGCTTTGCCGTCCGACCATTGAACCGCGTCGGTAGGCATGACTTCGATTTTCTCCGTCGGATTGGACAGCGGCAGCAAAATAGGCCGTTCTACGCCCGCGCACAGCGCTTTCACCACTTCTTCGGTAAACGCACCGTGATCGGTGGATGTGCCGATTAAGATGGTCGGTTTGACCTGTTTGACCACTTCCAGTAGGCTGATTTTGCCGTTGGTTTTCGTCCATGCAGCCACTTCGGCGGCAGGACGAGCATATTCCTGCTGATAATCCGGTAGATTCGGCATATCGTCGGTAACCAAGCCGTTGATGTCTATCAGCCATACGCGTTTCTTGGCTTCTTCGCGGGAGAGTCCGTCGCGCTGCATGGCCGCGCTGATTTGGTCTGCCATGCCCGTACCCGCCGTACCCGCGCCGTAAACAACCAGACGCTGTTCGGCAAAGTTTTGTTTGGTTACTTTCAATCCGGAGAATACTGCCGCCATCACAATCGCGCCCGTCCCCTGCATATCGTCGTTGAAAATACGGTAGCGTTCGCGGTTTTCCACCAAAATGCGGCGCGCGTTGGACGGACCGAAATCTTCAAAGTGCAGCAGCGCGTTGGGGAACAATTCCGCTGCTGTTTTCAGGTATTCGGCAATCAGTGCGTCGTAGCGTTCGCCGCGCACGCGGGCGTGGCGGTTGCCGAGGTAGGTGGGGTCGTTGAGCAAGGCTTCGTTGTCTGTACCAACATCAAGATTGACGGCAATGGTGCGCGCTGGATCGATGCCTGCGGCAGCGGTGTAAACCGCCAGTTTGCCGACGGAAATATCCGTACCATTCACGCCCCAGTCGCCGATGCCGAGTATTTCTTCCGCGTCCGACACTACAATCAAATCCACATCGTTCGCACCCAGCCCCAAAGATTCAAGGGATTCGCGAATGGCTTCGGGGTGGTTGATATCCAAATACACCGCGCGCGAACGGCGGTAGTCACGGCTCCATTTCTTAATTGCTTCGCCTACAGTCGGGTCGTACACAATCGGCAGCATCTCCGCCAAATGGTCGGTCAGCAGTTTGTAATACAGCACTTCGTTGCGGTTGTGCAGCTGGTCGAGAAAAATATATTTTTCAATATTTTCGGCATATGAAGCGTATTGGCGGTAGGCGCGTACGGCTTGTTGGTCAAGCGTTTCCACCGCTGCGGGCAGGCGGCCGATTAGGCCGTATTTCTTACGCTCTTCAACGGTAAACGCCGTGTCTTTGTTGGTCAGCGGGTTTTGCAGGATTTCAGGGATGTCGCTCATGATGCAGTCTCCTATGAGGTGAGGTGGTTGGGGAATTCCCAATTCATTCTATACTCAATTTCATAAATTAGTAAAACAGATGAAAAATAAAGCGGAATAACGTACTCGGATATGAGAATACAGGTAAGCAATGACAAATCAGGTAAGAGAATATTAAAAAACGGTTGAATTTTTTGTAATCAAAATTACGTCTTACTTTCTGAAAACAAGAAAGGGGGTGCAGGCTGCTTTGGAATTGGTTGAAAAGGGTAGTAGTTAGAAAGACCACATTCCATGCATTATTTTTTGAAATATAAAATTTAAATGTTTAAGGCTACCTGAAAATTTTCAGGTAGCCTTCATTTATTTCAACCTCTCCCACTCCTTCAACAACCTCTTCACCGACACCGGATACGGTGTCTTCAATTCCTGCGCAAACAGCGACACCCTCAATTCCTCAATCATCCATTTAAACGCGGCTAGGTCGTCTGAAACGGGCAATCCTTGTTTTACCAAGCTGTCGGTTTTTTCCTGCCACATTTGTTCCAGCTCTTGAATATCGGCTTCGCGGGCTGCGTCGCGGGCGGGGTTGCTGCTGTATTTTTCGAGGCGCAGGGTCATGGCTTTGAGGTAGATGGGGAGGCGCGGCCATTGTGCCCACGGGGTGCGGGTGGCGAAGCCGGCGGCGAGCAGGGTTTGCAGGCGTTGGCGCAGGAGGTGGGTGAGCGGGTGTTTGCCGAGTTTGCCGTTCAGTTCGGCGTAGGCGGCGGCGGTTTCCTGCAAGTAGCGACTGAGGGCTTCTTTGACGGCGGGCAGGCGGCTGCGGGCGCGTTTGATTTGTTCTTTGAAGGCTTTTTCGTTGCGCGGCAGCTCGTCTTCGCCGATAAAGGCGCGGTCGCAAACGGCTTGGGTGAGGTCGTCGCGCAGGGTGTCGGCGTTGATGTGCTTGAGCAGCATGGCGGCTTGGGTGAAGCCTTGGATACCTTTGTTCAGGTCTTTAACTTGTTCTTTTAGTTGTAGTTTCATGAGTTCGATCACGCCTAATCTGTGGGCTTGTTCGGCGGCGGCGGACGTGTCGAACAGGCGCAGGGCGATGCGGCCGTCTTTTTCTTTTTGCAGGCCGAGGTAGCCGGTGAGCTGTTGTTTGCCGCGTGCGAATTTGATGGATTCGGGCAGGGTGCCGATGTCCCATGTGGTGACGTTGTCGCGCTCGAATTCTTGGGTGTTGTCGCGGAAGGTGGTGGCGGCGGCTTTGCCAAGTTGTTGTTGGATTTGGATTAAATCGCGCCCCATGGCTAATTCTTGTCCGCCGTCGTCGATGATGCGGAGGTTGAAATAGCAGTGTTCGGGCAGCTTGAACGCGGCCCATTCGTCTTGGTTGATTTGCTCGAGTATGCGGATGTCGCCTGCGGTTTTGGCGATGGCTTGGGCGAGTTGGGGCAGGATGGGGGCGTTGCGGTCGGGGTTTTGGCTTAAAAATTGGGTGATGAATTCGGGCACGGGCACGCAGATGCGGCGGATTTGCTTGGGCAATGCTTTGATTTGTAGCTGGATTTTTTCGCGTATCATGCCGGGTACGAGCCATTCGAGGGCGGCGGGGCTGATGCGGTTGAGCACGGTGAGCGGCAGGGTGAGGGTAACGCCGTCGAGCGGGTGGTGCGGCTCGAAGCGGTAGCTGAGTTTGAATTTGCCGTCTGCGGTTTGCCAGTGTTTGGGGAATTGTTCTTCGGTGATGTGCGCGGCGGCGTGCTGCATGAGGTCGTCGCGGCTGAGGAACAGCAGGCGCGGGTTGTCGCGCTCGGCGGTTTGGAGCCAGGCTTGGAAGGTGCGGATGTCGGCGAGGGGTAGGGGTTTCAGGCGGCCTTTTTGGGGTGCAGGCTGCTTTTTGGGTTTGGGGTCGTCTGAAAGGTTTTCAGACGGCGTTTTTGCGTTTTCAGGCTGCCTATTGTCTTTTAGGCTACCTGAAAATGTTTCGGACGACGTTTGGGTGTTTTGTTGGGTCGCGACCCAAGCTACCTTATCTTCAGGCTGCTTTTGGACATGGTTTGCCTGACGAACCATGCGGTAATTGGTCAAAACCAAGCCGTTGCGTGGGATTTGGTTTTCGTGTTGCCGCACAAAGCCTTGTTTTTGGAAAAATGCCAATGCGGCTTTGGATGCGTCTACCGTTATGGTTTTGCCGCTGTCTGCCGATGGCAAAACGGCATTCAGCAGCGCGGTGGCAATACCTTGCTGCTGGTAGCTCGGGTCGGTAAAGAGACAGTTTAGGTGGCTTTGTTCGGGCTGGTATTCAATAAAACCGAGCATGCGCCCGTTGTGCGTGGCGACGCGGACATTGCCGCCGCCAATGCGTTGTTGCCAAAACTCGGCATCGTCCGCGCCTTGCAGCCATGCGTTTTTTTCCTGCTCGCTGTAATGGCTGTTTGAGATGTGTTTGACGGCGCGGCAGAACAATTCGGCAAGGGCGGCGGCATCGCTAGTTGTGGCGGGGCGGATATGGGGTTTCAGGCTGCCTGAAAGGCCGTCTGAAACGCGTGTAGGTCGGATACTCGTATCCGACAAAACTTTTGACGCTGCACAAATGTCGGATTCAAGAATCCGACCTACGTTTTCAGGCAGCCTTTGTACATTTTGTTGGGTCGCGACCCAGCCTGCCTTATTTTCAGACGGCAAAACCGCATTTTCAGACTGACCGACTATCTCACCGCCGCTTTTAAACACAGTTTTGGGCAAACGCGCATCGTAAAACTCAAACAAAATCTCATCGTCCACCAGCACATCTTGGCGGCGCGATTTGTGTTCCAGCTCGGCGACTTCGCGGATCAGTTTTTGGTTGTGCACGAAAAACGGCGCGGTGAAACTGCCCATTTCTTGGGCGACCAATGCGCTGCGGATAAAGATTTCGCGCGCTTCTTCGGGGGCGATTCTGCCGTAGGCGACGGGGCGGCGCGGCAGCACGGTCAGCCCGTACAGTGTTACGCGCTCGCTGGCGACGACTTCGCCGCGTTTTTGCTCCCAATGCGGCTCAAAATAATGGTATTTCACCAAATGCGGCGCTTCCTGCTCAATCCATTCGGGCTGAATCGCCGCCACATCGCGCGCGTACAGGCGCGTGGTTTCGGTGAGCTCCGCCGCCATCACCCATTTGGGCTTGCTTTTGAACAGCGCGGACGCGGGGAACAGATGAAAACGGCTGCCGCGCGCGCCGGTGTAGTCGTTGCCGTCGGGCGATTTCATGCCGACGTTGGCAATCAAGCCCGTGAGCAGGGCGCGGTGGATTTGTTCGTAACTCGCTTCCTTGGCGGCGCGGCGCTCGGCGCGGGCGTGTTTTTTGTCCAACTCTTTTTGTTTCAGACGGGCGGCAAGGTCGGCGGACTGCTTTTCAGACGGCGTTTGCGTTTTCAGGCTGCCTGAAACCTGCGGTGCGGCGGCTTCGGGTTTGCGAAACGCGCTTTCCTTATCGGTCAAACCCATTTCAATGGCAATCTGCGCCAGTTGCGCGTGCAGCTCACGCCATTCGCGCATCCGCAGGTGCGACAGAAAATACTGATGACACCACGCCACCATCTGGCGGTTGGACAAACCCTTGTCGCGCTCGCGCTGGAAGCTGTCCCAAATATTCAGGTAGGCGAGAAAATCCGACTGCTTGTCGGCAAACCGCTCATGCGCCTTGGCAGCGGCTTCACGCGCTTCCAGAGGCCGCTCGCGCGGGTCTTGAATGGACAGCGCGGACACAATCACCAGGATTTCCGCCATACAGTCGTGCTTTTTCGCCGCCAGCAAAATGCGGGCGACTTTCGGGTCAATCGGCAGACGTGCCATTTGCTCGCCGATTTTGGTCAGGCGGTAGCGGGGTTTAGGGCTGGCTGAATGGTTTTCAGACGGCGTGCCGGGGGTTTTGTTTGGATGAGTTTGAGTGGCTTGCATAGTAGGTTTGGAATGGGGAAATCGGTTTCAGGCTGCCTTTGTGGCGCATATTGTTTTCAGACGGCGTAACTTATGCCGTCATTCCCGCTCAGGCGGGAATCTTAGTGGATATTCGGCAACTGTTTAAAAACAATTTGTTGCTCAAATTCTACCAAGATTCCCGCCTGCGCAGGAATGACGGCGGCGGGTTTCAGGCTGCCTGAGTGTTGCTTGCGCAGGGCGTGCGCTGTTTTCAGACGGTATCGGTATTAGACCTCTTGCGAAAATATTCATCCCATCGCATTAACCAGTCCTGCAATCAGATTTGCCCTTAACCCGAACCGTTTCCGCCTGTTGCGGTAAGGCAGCGACAAGATTTTGAATATCTTCAGCTTCCTGTTGATGTGCCCGATGACGGTTCTGAGTTTGCCTAACCGCCTGTTCGCCTCTTTATCCTGTTTGTCCAGCGGATGATGTTTGGATTTCTTTTTCGGGGTCTGTAATCCGGTTTTAGCCAATCCTTGATAACCCTTATCCGCAATGACTATAGGGCTGTCCTAGATAGTTAGGAAAAGTGTAAACAGCGCAACGATTTCCTACAGGAAACCGCTCGGGTATCAATATTTGCTCCACAGCCGGTATTTCGGCGGCAATATTGACACACTATATAACTGTATGTATAATATTAATTTTTTAGAAAGGATACTTATTCATGATAAGCAAGAAAAAATTCAATACTTTTATCGGAAGCATAGGCGCGGCAATCGGGATTTTTGTATTCATCGCCTATATTCCCCAAATTATCGCCAATTTGGATGGGGCAAAGGCGCAACCGTGGCAACCTCTGTTTGCGGCAGTATCCTGTTTGATTTGGGTTTTATATGGTTGGAGCAAAGAACCCAAGAAAGACTGGATTTTAATTGTGCCCAATGCGGTTGGTGTGATATTGGGTTCTTTGACTTTCCTGACCGCGCTTTAAAAACAACCGACGCGGTAGCGTAATCGCCATCATAAAGGCTACCTGAAAACGATAAAAGGTGTTTCAGGTAGCCTGAAATCATTTTTAAACCGAAAAAGGAAAATGCTATGAAAACCGTCGCCGTTATTATCTTGGAACAGTTTGTAGGGATAAAGCTCTGCAAGGTGCTTCTTGGCTAAACGCATGTCATGCCGGGCACCCATCCCCGTCCGGATACTGATGATTTTTTCAGTTTCTCTGCCGTATATGACCCGGATTTTAACCGTATGTCGCTTTTTCTTGCCGCTGTAATACTGCCGCTGTTTTTTTGGGACGTTCAATCGGGCTTTCGGTAACGTCAATGATGACCGTTTGATCGCCCGGATTCTTGTGTTTTGGCAGGGAGAAGCGTTTGCAACGGATGAGGGCGTCCTCGGTTTTACGGATGGTGCGGCAGACATTGCTTTCGGAAAGGCCGTAGATGGCGGCCAATTCGAGTTGGGTATGGTAATGGCGCAGATAACTTAGGGTAAGCAGCAGTTGGTCTGCCAAACCGAGCGTATGCGGACTGCCCGACTTGACCTTCCGGCTTTCTGCTTCTGTGGTGACTTGCAGCATTTCGTGAAAAAGGACGGGTGTTACACCTGTGAGCCGTTTGAATTCCCTGTCGCTTCTTTGGATTAGGTTTTCGTATTTCATTTGGGAATTGTAAATCTTCAGGATACTTTCGCAAAAGGTCTATTTTTCAGGCTGCCTGAAAACGCCGTCTGTAAACCAAAAACCTAGCCCTGCGGCAGCATGGTGCGGAAGGTCAGGTTGATGCGCGGGGTGTGGATTTTGCTGCTTTTCATCACGGCGTGCCGCCAGTGGGTTTGGGTGCTGCCGCGCATCACGATGAGCTGCCCGTGTTGCAGCATGAATTCGCGCTTTTCCTGTGTTTGTTTGTGTTTGAAGGCGAATTTCCGCGTTGCGCCGAAGCTGACGGAGGCAATTACGCTGTTTTTGCCCAGACTGGCTTCGTCGTCGCTGTGCCACGCCATGCCCTGACTGCCGTCGGCGTAGCGGTTGAGCAGGCAGGAGTTGAAGCAGACGGGGCTGACGGCGGCAAGCTGTTGTTCTACCTGCTGTTTGATGTCGGATAACACGCCGTCCCACGGCAGGGCGGTGCGGGTGGTGCCGGAATAGGTGTAGGCGAAATTTTGCTCGCCGTACCAAGCGACTTGGCGGGCGGTAATGATGTGTTTGCCGTAGATAACGGCTTCATCGTGCCGCCATGCGATGTTGTGCTCCAAATAGGCAAGGTAATCATCAGCTTGCTGCAGGGTGAAAATGACGCCGTAGTCGTTGACGATGCCGTCGTAGGGCAGCAGGTTGTCGTCGGGGTGGGGACTGAACAGGTTCATGTTGATTCCAATTCCTTGCCCAACAGGGCGATTTTCCGCCCGCGATGCCAGCGGTAGCCGCCAACCATACCGGTTTGGCGGATAACGCGGTGGCAGGGTATCAGCACGGCGACGGGGTTGCTGCCGACTGCGGTGCCGACGGCGCGGCAGGCTTTGGGATGTCCGATGCGCGCGGCGAGTGTGCCGTAGTCGGCGAGTTGTCCGCGCGGGATGTTGAGCAGTGCCTGCCATACTTTGAGTTGGAACGGTGTGCCTTTGATGTGCAAAGCGATCAGCTGCTGCGGCGGATGTTGCAGGGCGTGCAGAGCTTGTGCCTGCATTTCGCTGGCGGCGTTGCGCAGTTCGGCATTGGGGAAAAGGGCTTGCAGGCGCGCGCGTTCGGCGGCGGGGTCGTCGGCGAAACTGAGGAAGCAGATGCCTTTGCCGGTGTTGGCGACCAACACGCTGCCGTAGGGGCTGGCGGCGAGCTGCCAGTCTATTTGCAGGCCGGCGCCGCCGTTTTTGTATTCGCCCGGGGTCATGCCTTCTATGGTGGTAAAGAGGTCGTGCAGCCGCCCGGTGCCGCTTAGGCCGCTTGCCAGCGCGGCATCCTGCACGCTGCCTTGCGCGTGCAAGATGCGTTTGGCGTTTTCAATGCTGATGTGTTGCAGCATTTTTTTCGGGCTGATGCCCGCCCACTGCTGAAATTGCCGCTGCAAGTGCTGGGGGCTGAGGTGGACGTGTGCGGCAACGGCGGCCAGGTCGGGCTGCTCGCGGTGGTGGTCGTAGAGAAACTCTATCGCGGCGGCGATGCGGGCGAATTGGATTTGTTCGGCGGGAGTCATCGTATTTCCAGTTTGTTTTAGATAAAGGAAAAACGCTTTTGCAGTTTGCCCGACAGTATTTCAGGCAGCCTGAAACGTTAAAACAAACTTGCTTGCTGTGGATTGGGTGCGGATGCGTTTTCAGGCTGCCTGAGCATATAGCTTGTAACCCGGTTAAAAAAATCTTGCGAAATTTCAAAATGCCCGTAGCGCAGCAGGCTGGCGTATTGTTTCCATTCGCCATGCTGGCGGGCGATGTCTAGCGGACAATCGCGCACAATTTGGGCATACGCCACATTGCGGCGAAACGGGATAAAAGTTTCACTCATCTGAAATGGATAGGCTCGCTCGTCCAGAATTTGCCCGAACGCGGTAAAGGCTTGCAGCTTTTCGTTGCCGTCCAAACGGATTTTTGGGCTGTAATACAGCAGCCAGTCGCCGCGTTTCATGCGGTTGAGCGGGGCGGCTTTGCCGTGGCAGACTTGGCAAAAGCCGCCTGCGACACCGCGTAAAACGTGTTCTTGGGAAACTGTGCCTATCCAATATTTCATATATGCTCCTGTGATTGAAGGTGCCCGACGGCATTTCAGGCAGCCTGAAACGCCGTCGGGCAGAACCCTATTTCACCGATGAATTGCCGCCGTCGGCAAACAGCGACGCGCCGGTGACAAAACTCGCCGCTGGGCTGGCAAGAAAGGCAATCACCGAGGCGATTTCTTCAGGCTGCGCGATGCGTTTGACCGCGTGCAGCCCCGCCGCCCACGCCTTTTGCTCCGCGTTGCCCGCCATATTCGTATCCACACCGCCCGAAAGCACCGCGTTGGCGCGGATGCCCTGTGCCGCATAATCGGCAGTAATGCCTTTTACCAACGCGCTCAACGCCGCTTTTGCCGTGCCGTACGCCGACAGGTTCGGCAGGGCAACGCTGCTGCCGACAAAGCTAGATGTGAACACCAGCGCTCCGCCGCCGCGCGCCAGCATCGCCGGGATTTGGCTGCGCGCGCCCAAAAATGCGGTAGTCAAATTACTCTCTAGCGTGTCGCGCCATTCATCGGGCGACAGCTCGGCAAGCGGCTTGTACACGCCCAGTGCGCCAACATTGTTGACCGCAATATCCAGCCCGCCGAAAACCTGTTCCGCCGTACGCACCACCGCCGCATGGGTTTCAGGCTGCCGCGCGTCGCCCGCTACCGTTTCCGCCCTGCCACCCGCCTCGCGCACCAACGCCGCCGTCTGCGCCAATTCGTCCGCCCGCCGCGCACACAACACCACCGCCGCGCCCTGTTTCGCCAACAGCAAGGCCGTTGCCCTGCCAATGCCCGACGACGCGCCGATAACGGCGGCGACTTTGCCATTCAGATTCAAAAAATCGTTTTGCATGGTTTTTCCTTTTCTGTCAGTTGCTTGGTAACAGGGACGGATTTTAAGGAAAAGACGCGATGCAAACGACCCGATTCTTGCGGAGTTTTCAGGCTACCTTTGGAGCTTTCAGACGGCGTATCGGGCATAAGTAGGTCGGGCATTTATGCCCGACGGTTTTTAAATTTGTCCTGGCTTGTCGGGCATCAATGCCCGACCTACTGCCTGAAAAGTTTTCAGACGGCGTATCGGCTTATTTGAGATAGACGATTTTTGTCCCGTCAAGACGCAGAATTTTTTTGACCTGCAAATGTTGTACCAGCTTTTCCGTTTCTTGGTCGCTGTATTTTGCAAGGGATTTAATCATGTTACGCAACGCGCTAACCTTATTTGGTCTGTTCGGCTTTGAAGCCGATAAAGCAGCCGTTATCTTTTTCCATACCGTTTCATCGGGCTGATAATTTTCAGGCTGCTTTGGAGTTGGCTTCGGCTTGGGTTCTGCAAAAGGTGCATATTCTATTTTTCCGCTCTCTTGGCGGATTAAATTCTGCTCACCCAAATAGTATGCAAACGCTTGAATATCGTCTTGGCTGATGTTCAAACACAATGCGTTTGCACGGTTTTCCACGGCAGCCTGAAAATCTGCATAGGTTTTGGGCTTTTGACTCAGAATATAACGTTGGATTTTTTGTAATAAATCCGCATCGCTCACGTGATAAGACACGCGATTTTGCTCATCGATTTGAATCAGGTTTTGCGCTTTAAGTTTATTGGTTACTGCAATGGTTGTGGCTTCGCATTCTTCGTCCGTTTTATCGGCAAACAAATCATGCAAAATATATTTGCGCAAATTCTGCTGCAAATTGTGCAGATAATTGGGGCGGAAGGCATCGGGCTTTCGCAGCGCGGTCAAGGCAGCCTGAAAATAAGGGGCTAACGGTTGCTGCGGTTTGGATGGTTTGGATGGTTCGGATGGTTGCGCGGTTTCAATCAACGGCACGGGCTGGGAAGCAGTGATTTTTTCATGCTGCACTTCTTCTATGCCGGCTAAGCGAATGATATTTTGAGCGTATTGGTTTTCTAAAATGTGCTCAACCAAAACATCGTAACCGCCATCGCGCGAGAGTATGCCGATTTGGGCATTTGGGTCGGTGGCGGTAATTTGCCCGAGATAGTAGCTCAAATAAAAATCCAAGGCGTTTTTGCCCATTTTCTGCAAATGCACAAGATGGGCGCGTTCGCCAAAACGCAGCAGGGATTTAACCAGGCTGACCGGCAGCATTTTGTGCATGACGCCGATAAACAGCCAAACATGCGTGTTTTCTACTGGCAGTTTATCCAAATTTTGTGGTTGGACGTTTTCAAAATCTATGAGCAAGTGTTTCATGGTTTTAATTCTGTCAGTCGGGCATTCATGCCTGACGGTTTTTAAATGGGGCTGTACTAGATAAGCAGTCATGTTAGACTGCAAAAATGAAGATAACCCATTGTAAACTAAAAAAGAGTATTCAAAAGAAACTGCTTCAGTTTTTTGTACTCGAAGTTACCGCCCGTTCAGC